>CAYWGW010000065.1:7215-17345 GCA_964457385.1 uncultured Spirochaetaceae bacterium | reverse complement strand
GCGCCGAAGCTCGGGCTGGTGGCCTACGGGATGGCCGAGGGCTGCACGGACTTCAGCATCTTCCACGTCTGGGCCCGGCTGAAGGCCCGCGGCTGGTTCACCGGCGTCGTCACCCAACCCCCGGGCATCCACCTGATGCTCTCGCCCGCCCATCTGCACGCCATGGACGACTACGTCGCCGACCTGCACGCCGTCCTCGCTGAGCTGCGCGCCAGCCACCCAGCCGACGGCGGTGGCCCGGCCGGTGGCGGTACCGAGCGCCCCTTCGAGCCTCGCTATAGCTGAGCCTCGCTACAGCTGAGCCTCGCGTTTTCGAGTCGAGGTCCGCTCGAGTCCGACGAAATCCGGATTGACGCCGACGCTCTCCGCAACGCACGGATACAATCGACCGATGCTGCTCGAACTCTTCCGCGACTCGTCCTTTCTCCAGATGGCCCCGATCCTGATCGCGATCGGCCTCTTCTGGTACTACTTCACCTGCGCTGGCCTCTACCTCCTCCTCCACCGCACGAAGCTGAGCGAGCGCGCCCACAAGTGGAAGACCCAGCGGACCTGGCCGACGTCCAGACAGGTCCGGGGCGAGTTCTACGACGGCACGCTCTCGATGGCGATGGTCATGGTCGTCGTGGCCGGCGCCCTCTGGATGGGAATCCACGGCTACAACCGGCTCTATTCGGACCCGGGCCAGTACGGCATCCTCTACCTTCCGCTCAGCATCCTGCTGGTCTTCCTCACGATGGAGGTCTTCGAATGGACCTTCCACTGGGCCTGTCATCGAAGCCCCCTCCTCTGGAAGATCCACAAGCACCACCATCGCTACTCGAATCCCACACCCTTCGGCGTGATGGCGGATGCCCCGCTCGACATGCTGATCAAGGCCTCACCGATCTTCTGGATCCCGCTGCTCTTTCCGATCTGGGACGTGGCCCTGATCGGCACCTTTGCGACCATGAACTTCGCCTATGGCATCTACCTTCACGGTGGATTCGACCCTCCCTTCATGCCCTCGCCCCATAGCCGCTTCCTCGTGAGCGCCTGGCATCACAACGAGCATCACGCCGGCAGCGTCGACCACAACTACGGCTTCTTCACGGGCTTCATGGATCTCCTCTTCGGCACCCGCTTCACACCCAGCGACAAGGCCGCCCGGCGGCCGAGCTATCGCTGCACGGAATGTCGCAATCGGGAAGCCGGCTCGGGCTCGAGGGCGGCGGGGCCCGTCGGATCCCACGCCTGACCCCCGGCGAAGCGTCTGGACGGAAATCGTTGGAGTAGCGCGGTCGTTTTGCCCACGAGTGACATGAAATCGACCGGCCGGACCGTACGCATCGCGCCCTGCCCCTAACGCGTGGCGCTCCCCGGGATGGAGGTCGGCTCCACGGTCGAGCCGTACGAGCCAGGCGAACCGGATGGGCGGAGCGAGCCGGACTGGCGGGACGAGTCGAACGAGCGGGACGAACCGGACGAGCCGGACGAGCCGGTCGAGTCGAACGAGCCGGACGAGCCGGACGAGCCGGACGCCCGGGACGAGCGGAACGCGCGACGGGACTGGGCCGCGAGGCCGTCGGCCACGAGCAGGTCGACGTCGCTGCCCGTCAGGGATTCGAGAAATGCCACCAACTGATCGATCTCGTCGGGTGACAGACCGAGGGGCCGGATGCGCGGGTCGAGGTTCTCGTTCGGGACCCCGCCGCGGTCGTAGAACTCGACCACGTCGCGCAGGGTCGAGAGCGATCCATCGTGCATGTAGGGCGCCGTCAGCGCGACGTTCCGCAGCGAGGGTGTCTTGTACTTCCAGCGATCTGCCGGGCTCTCACTGATCTCGTAGCGTCCGAGATCCCCGGGAACCACCCCCGAGACCTGGGCGATCACGTCCGCATCGACCGTGACGAACTCACCCGGCGCCAGCTGGACCTCGCGCCGATCCGTCGCATCCGACATCGAGGCCGCATGACCGATCCCGGTGTTGTGGAGCCCGTCGTCCGTGAAGAGCGCTGCGTCGCTCCCGACGAGATGGCATCCGGAGCAGCCGGCCCGGCCCGTGAAGAGCCGGAATCCCGCGATCGCGTCCTCGTCGAGGGCCGAAGCGTCCTTTCCGTAGTACCAGCGGTCGAAGGCGGAATCGCCGGAGACCAGCGTCCGCTCGTAGCTCGCGATCGCCATGCCCAGGGTTTCGATCGCCAGGCCGCGACCGGGGAAGGCCTGCTCGAAGGCCGTCGCGTAGTCGTCGGCCGCGCGGATCCGGTCGAGCAGCGCGCCCACCGAGGGGTTACCCATCTCGTTGCGCGCGAGCAGCGGCCCCCAGATCTGCTGCTCGAGCCGACTCTCGCGTCCGTCGTGAAATAGCAACCCCGCATGGCCCACGTTCAGGATCGTGGGCGAGTTGCGCCGCACGCTGCGACCCTCGATCCCGACCGCCGTCGCGAGCTCGTTACTCGTGAAGCCCTGGTCCGGCACGTGACACATCGCGCAGGAGAGCGTTCCGTTCAGCGACAGCCGGCGATCGTAAAAGAGCCGGCGCCCGAGCTCGACCTTCTCGCGGGTGAGCGGATTGTCGGCCGGGACCACGAGCGGCGGCAGACCGAGCTGTGGCTCCCGCGCGCGCCCGAGGAGATCCGCCGGCCTCCCACGCGTCGCGGTCGCGTTCAGCGCCCGGACCGCCTCGGCGGACTCGGCGGACTCGGCGGACTCGGCGGACTCGGAGTCTGCCTCCGCCTCGGCCTCGGATTCGGCCTCGGATTCGAGCAGCAGCGTCTTCACGTCGGCGAGCAGGGTGTCGGCATGGAGATACGAGACGCTGTAGATGTTCCGGATGCGCCGCTCGCGATCGATCAGGAAGACGCGCAGGATGTGGGCGATGTCGCCGAGCTCGACTCCGTTCTCGTCGACCTCGGGCAGCAGGGACTGGCCGTAGCCGTCGAGGATCGGCTGCAGCTCGGTCGTCGACGAGGTCGTGAGGAAGCGCCAGTCGATCCCGCCGCCGGCGTCTACGCCGCCGGCATGTGGCCCGGAATGATCGTCGGCGTCATGGCCGGCGTGCGCGTCCGCGCGATGTCCCGCGTGCTGCCTGGCGTGATCATCGGCGCCGGGGCCAACGTGATGGCTCGCGTACTTGCGCATCATCTCGGGTGTATCGCGAGCCGGATCGAAGCTCAGGCTCACGAGGCGCAGGCCGCGCGCCAGCTCTGGGTCGCTCTTCATCTTCTGGGCGATCTGATGGAAGACCGCGGTCGCGAGGGGGCAGCCGTTCACGTCGCTGCAGCTCGCGTACATCAGGCTCAGGACGACGACCTTGTCGCCCATCACGTCGAAGAGCGCCCGCGGCGATCCGTCCATCGCGAGCACCCGCCCATCGGCCGCGTCCTCGAGCGGCGGCAGTCGATAGGTTCCGGGCTCGGGCGCCACGAATCCGAGCGGGCCGTAGCCGGGCGCCAACGGGATCTCGTCCGCGCGCGCCGTCGCCGGCGGAGTGCCCGATGATCCGGATCCGGGTCCGCGTCCGGGTCCATCGGCGTCGCGATCACAGGCACCCGCCCCCGCGACGACGGTAGCCAGGATCGTCGTGATCCAGATCGCGTGCGTCCCTCTCCCGGACATCCTCCCGGACACCCTCTCGGTAATCCTCCCGGACATCCTCCCGCACACGCTCCCGGGAACCCTCCCGAACATCGGCCTCCCCTGCCTCCGCGGACTCTCCCCGATCTCAGTCGCGGAGGGCGAGCTCCGCGTCACCTGCCTCCTTCGGCTGACGGCCGTAGAGCGCGCGGGCGCCGAAGCGCATCTGATGCGGCCGACCGAGCTTCTCCTCCTCGAAGTCGATCGCGAAGACCGGCTCGAGCTTCTTGCCGTCCCAGCTGTAGAGCTTCAGGAACTGCTCGCCGTCCGCACCCTTCTTGTCCCAGTTGGCGAGCAGCGAGGACGTGAAGTAGAGGCGCTTTCCGTCCCAGCTCTGGGACACCATGTTGAGCTGCTTTCCGATCACCGTCTCCTGGAGCTGGACCGGCGCGTGCGGATTGCTGATGTCGAAGAGTCGCGCCTTTCCGTCCATGAAGGTGTCGATCCAGAGCCGTGAATCATCGGCCGAGATCGAGATGTCGACGGGCAGCGGAATCTCGTCGGACCCGCCGATGTCGGCCACCGGCTTGGCGTGCCACTCGCCCGCGTCGTCGGCATGGATGAGCCAGAGCTTCGAAGTGAGAGCCGTCGTCGTGAAGCAGTAGTCGTGGTTCGGTCCCCAGGCACATCGGATCTCCAGCGGCGCCCCGGGCACGTCGAGGACCTTCCTGGGCTTGCGCGTATGCAGATCCCAGATGACGACGGTATTGCCGAATCGCTTCATGGCTTCGGGATCGTTGAACATCTTCCCGAAGTCCATCATGTAGTTGTTCCAGCCCGTGAAGGACGAGGTCACCATGACGTTGCGCCGCGGCAGCACGCGCACGTCGTAGCCGTAGCCGTCGGCCATCTGGCCGGCCTTCACGGCGCCCCCGAGATTCTCGTCCGTCGGCATCCAATGGGTCGCGACGTAGTGGCCATCGTTCGTGTACTCGACGAGCGCGGTGCGGCCGCCGTGATCCTCGTCGTTCGAGAGCCCGCTGATCATCATGCGTCCGGGCAGGGCGTAATGCGTATGCGGACCGACCACGCCGCCGCTCTTCTGCCTGAAGTCGTCGATCGTCCGGACCAGCTTCGGCTGGCCGGGATCGCTGTGGACGTCGAAGACGAAGATCCGGTTCGTGTCGAGCCCGCCGGCCCAGAGATGGCGCCGGTCGTCGGTGAGTCCCGAGTGATGTGCTTCGTTGCGGCCGCCGACGGAGACCGAGTGGACGACCTTCCCGAAACGCTTCGACTTCGGGTTCACGTCGATCGTCACGAGCTTGTCCTGCCCGTCGCCGAGTCCCTCGATGCCGAGGGTCCAGACGTAGACGTAGTCCTCCTGGCCCACGATCTTCGCCATGTAGGGCGACATGCAGGTCTCGTCGGCCGCGGCGATCGAAGACCACCCGACGACCGACAGGACCAGGCTCAGGGTCAGCGCCACTGTCAAGGTCACGGTCGCGGTCGCGATGGATGCGGCGGCGGGAGAACCCGAAGATCGAAGACGTCCATTGTTTCGATTCATCGCCATGACTCCTTGCTCGGGGCTCGAAGGATGGAGAGCTCGAAGGATTTAGAGAAAGGACGAGACCCCGTGCACGAATGTTGACACAGCTTCGCCTCGACCGCGCGGCGCCCCCCTGCCAGCGCGGCGTCCTCGGCCCACGTGCCCCCACGCGACCCGACGCGCGCCGCAGCTCCCGATCGCTAGTTCCCGAAGAGTCGACCGAGCCCCTCGCGGACCGCCCCTTCGACGACGTCGCGATCCGAGGGCGGTGCACCCTCTTCCGCGGCCTCTCCGTCCTTCTCTTTCTTCTTCTTGCCAAAGAGGAGATCGGCGACCTCGCCCGCCGCCTTGTTCTGAAGCTCCCGCTTGGCGCTCGCGGTCAGGGCTGAGAGATCGGGTTGCAGGCTCATCGCGGTGGCCGTACCCCCGATCGCGATCGGGATCCCGAGGCGACCGCCCTCGCCCTGGAGCGCCGAAAGCGCGTCGGTCTTCTGGACGAGCTTCTGCGAGATCGCCTCGGAGAGCAGAAACGTCCCACTGCCGGCGACGCTGCCGTCGAGGCCCACCTTGCCCGCGCCCGAGACGGCGAAGTCGCCGGCGTCGAGCTTCAGCTCCTTGCTGGTGAAGGTGCCGCCCTCGACGTCGAAGCCGAGGGCCAGATCCTGGATCTCGGTGCGATTGCCCGAGAGCGCGTCCGGAGCGGCGGCGCGCAGGGAGCTCGCCATCAGCGTGCCGAGACCCGGGTCCGAGACCATCCGACCGACCAGCGTGTCGAGCAGGTTCACCTGTTCGAGCGCGCCTTCGTCCATCCGCAGCGCGAGGGATCCGGCCAACGAGCGCTTCAGGCCCTCCCACTCGAGGCTCCTGCCCGAGAGCGTCGAGCGGCTGCAGTCGCTCCGCGCCGCCAACGCGCCCGGAGACGAGCCCCGGCGCCAGGCCGAGCAGCGCGGTCGCGAGCTTCCCCGAATCGAGCTCGCGCAGATCGAGATCGAGCTCGAAGGGCGCCGGCTGGCCCTCTTCGGCGAGAGTGAGGTTGCCGGTGAGCGCCACGTTTCCGTCGGCGATGTCGACGAGTGCCCGCTCGATCTCGACCTCGCTCGCGCGTCCCTTCTCCCGATAGGTCGCCGCGATGTCGGCCTTCTGATAGTCGAAGCCGGAGAGGCTTCCGGCAGCCGAGCGCAGCCCGAGCGCATAGCCCGTCTTCTCGGGCTCCGGCGGCAAGCCGACCTCGACGGCCAGCTCGCTCAGATAGTCGGCCAGCGGATCCTCGCCGAGCTCGACTCCGGCGATCGCCGGGTAGAGCCGAGGGCTCTCGATCCGCAGCGTGCCGGTCGGGACGGCGACGTCGTCGAGATCGACCTCGCCCGTGAAGGTGCTCATCGGGGCGCTGCCGTCGGTCGCGGCGCCGGTCGGGCGGACGCGGCCGGAGAAGCGGAGCGCGACGGGACCCTCGAGCGCGAGGTCGCTGCCCGAGGTGTCGAGCTGGTCGATCGTGAGGCGCAGCGGAGGATCGCTGCTGCGGTCCTCGTAGGTCAGCGTGCCGTTCTCGATCTCGAAGGCCGCGATGGCCAGCGCCATCGGACCGCCCTCCCCTTCGCCTTCGCCGCCACCTTCGCCGCCACCCGGCGGCGACTCCTCGGCGGCGGGCGGCGTGTCGCCGGCGGCCTCCGCCCCGCTGCCGCCGAGGCTCTCGAAGTTGAAGCCCTTCGCGGTGGAGATGACGTGGATGACGGGCTTCTCGAGCCGCACGCCGCTCACCTCGATCTCGCCGAAGAGCGCCGGCCAGATCCGCACGCCCACGTACGCGGAGTCGAGGGCCACGAAGGGGTCCTTCCCGAAGTCGGGATCCTCGCCGACGCGCAGTCCCTCGACCCGAACGGCGAGGCCCCGCGAGAAGGCGACGGTCGCCTCCTGGTAGTCGACCGAACGGCCCACGGCGTCGCTCGCCATCGCCGTCAGACGCTCGCGATTCTCCGCCAGGATCCCGTTCACGTTCATGAAGGCGACCACGACCGCACCGATCAGCACGACCAGCAGCACCGCAATCCCGATCCAGAATCTACGCATACCAAGCCTCCATGTCGCGGAACGAAAGACGACGGCACGCGGGAGGGATCGTGGGACGATCTCCCGGGCCGGATCTACGAGTCTACGAGCCCTGTACGAAGAGCGTAACGGCAGCTGCGCGGGGATCGAGGTCCGACTCCGCGGCGACTCAGGCCGCCGGAGCGCCCTCGGTCTCGGGGCTTGCGACCGCAGTCGCAGCGGCCGCTGCGGTCGCCGCCGCAGGCCTCGCCGCAGCGGCCGCAGCCGCCGCAGCCGCCGCATCCGCCGAGTCCACCGCATCCGCCGCGTCCACGATGGCATCCACGGCGCCCGCGAGCGCCGGTCGCGGGGCGCATTCGAACAAGATGCCCGAATGGTCGCTTCCGGGGATGTCCACGACCTGGAAGCTCTCGACCTCGAGGCCGCGCACCAGGGCGTGGTCGATCCGCAGCAGTCGTCGACTCTCCGCGCGCGGTCCCCAGGTCGGACGCACCGGCCGGCCCTGGCGACGTGCGGCGTGCACGGCGGCGTCCTCGAGATGGCGTCGCATGCGGCGGTACAGCGGCCAGGCAGGGGTCGCGTTGTAGTCGCCGACGACGCAGCGTGCCTCGCTGGGGTTCGCGAGCAGGAAGGCCTCGAGCGCCTGCACCTGCCGTCGCCGCAGCCATAGCGACGGAAACGGGCGCATCGCATGGGGCGCCTGGAAGTGGACGTTCACGAGACAGACGGGCTGCTCGAGGCCCGGCCAGTCCGAAGGTGCGAGCTGTGCCCGGCGCGCGTCGCGATGGGGCAGCGGGATGCGCGAGGTCTCGACGGGGGCCCGGCTGGCGATGCCCATGCCCATGAAATGCTCGTGGGGCTCGAGCAGGCCGTGGGGCAGCTCGCTCGAGATCGCCTCGGCGTTGTCGAAGCCGAGCTCCTGGGCCGCGAAGACGTCGACCCGATGCTTCCGGATCAGCTCGACCAGCGCCTCGGAGCTCGCGCGCCCCCAGCATAGATTGCCCGAAAAGATCCGGATCGATCCCGCCAACCGCCTGTCCCCCCGTGTCCCGTCCCGCTCGGCCGTCCACGCCCCACGCCCCACGGCCCGGCGGCAGGCCAGGGCCGTCCCGCCACGTCCAGCCTAGCCGCTCGTCAGGCCCATCGACCGGACACCGCTCGGGATCAAGCGTCGTTGCCGCGCCGTGCGCCGACCCACCCCGCCCTCGGCGCCCATCGCGCGCGCCGGGGGAGCCCGGCGCCCCGACTCAGGCGGCGTCGGCGACAGCCTCGAGGATGCCGACGAAGCTCTGGGCCTTCACGCTGGCGGAGCCGACGAGCAGGCCGTCGATCTCGGGCTCGGCGACGAATTGGCCGGCGTTGTCGGGGCCGACGCTCCCGCCGTAGAGCACCCGCACGCGCTCGGCGACGGCCGCTCCGTGGCGCTTCGCAAGCGCCTCCCGAATCACGCGGTGCATGGCGGCGGCCTGCTCCGGGGTGGCGGGGGTGGGATCGGGGTTCTCGCGGGAGCGGATGGCCCAGATCGGCTCGTAGGCGAAGGCCATTTCCGCGACCTGCTCCGCCGACAGGCCGTCGATGGCGGCGAGCACCTGCTCGGACACCCGCGACTCGGCATCGCCGCGATCGCGCTCGGAGCTCGACTCGCCGACACAGACGATCGGCAGGATCGACCTCGCCAGCGCCACCCGCACCCGGCGATTCACCTGCTCGTCGCTCTCGCCCAGGGCCCGCAGCTCCGAGTGGCCGAGGATCACGAGCGAGCAGCCGAGATCGGCGAGCTGCTCGCCGGTGATCTGGCCCGTGAAGGCGCCGTTCTCGCTCTCCCAGTAGAGGTTCTGGGCACCGACCTGGATGGACGAGTCGGCCAGGATCTGCTGCACGCCGACGATCGAGATGAAGGAGGGACAGACGGCCAGCTCGAAGCCGGGCTCGTCGTCGCCCCGGGACGCCGTCGCCCGGGTCGACAGCGGCAGCAGCGCCCGCGCCAGCGACAATGCCTCGCCATGATTCAGATAGGCCTTCCAGGCCCCGACGAGCAGCTTGCGGCGCGACGTCGGGGAGGGTCGAGACGGCCGGGACGTCATCGACGTCATCGAGCGAAGAGCTCGCGCAGGATGATCGTCTCTTCGCGACCGGGCCCGACCGAGAGCAGCGCCGCCGGAGTCTCGGCGAGCGTCTCGATGCGGTCGATGTAGCGCCGGGCATTGTCGGGCAGCTCCTCGATCCGGGTCGTTCCGCTCACGTCCTCCGTCCAGCCGGGCCAGCTCTCGTAGATGGGCTTCGCGCGCAGGGTCTCTTCGAGCGTCATCGGGAAGTACTCGCTGCGCTTGCCATCGATCTCGTAGGCGACGCAGATCGCGAGCTCCTCGAAGCCCGACAACACGTCGAGCTTGTTGATCGCGAGGTCGGTGAGGCCGTTCACGGTCACCGACTCGCGCAGCAGCACGGCGTCGAGCCAGCCGCAGCGCCGCGGTCGGCCGGTGGTCGCACCGAACTCAGCCCCCGCCCGGCGCAGCGCCTCGCCCATCTCGCCCTCGAGCTCCGTCGGAAAGGGCCCCGAGCCCACCCGGGTCGTGTAGGCCTTGGTGATCCCGATGACGCGATCGATCTTCGTCGGTCCGACACCGCTGCCTGTACAGACCGCGCCGGCCACGCAGTTCGAGGAGGTCACGAAGGGATAGGTGCCGTGGTCGATGTCGAGGAAGGTGCCCTGGGCGCCTTCGAACAGCACGTTCTTGCCGTCGCGCAGCGCCTGGTCGAGGATGCGACCGGTATGGTCGATGTAGGGCTCGAGTCGGCGACCCCACTCGAGGCACTCCGCGTAGAGGGCGTCGACGTCGATCGCCTCGCCGTCGTACATCCGGGTCAGCTCGAAGTTCTTCTGCTCGGCGATCGCCTCGAGCTTGTCGCGCAGCGAATCGGTCAGCGAGTTTATAAAAGTCGATGATGCAAATTGGAGGAAACCAGATGGAAAAAATAA
>CAYWGW010000065.1:2903-7205 GCA_964457385.1 uncultured Spirochaetaceae bacterium | reverse complement strand
CCGATGCCGCGGCCGGTGGTGCCGATCTTGTCCTTGCCCGCCGCCTTCTCGCGCGCGGCGTCGAGAGCGCAATGCCAGGGCAGGATCACGTGGGCCCGACCCGAGAGGCGCAGCCGGGAGGGATCCTTCAGGATGCCGCGCTGCTCGAGCTTCCCGATCTCGCCCAGCAGGATGGCGGGGTCGACGACCACGCCCGGACCGATCAGGTTGACCGAGCCATCGTGCAGGATGCCCGACGGCACGACGTGCAGGATCGTCGTCTCGCCGTCGACGACGAGTGTATGGCCGGCGTTGTTGCCGCCCTGGAAGCGGGCCACGAGATCGGCCTGGGGGCCGAGCCAATCGACGATCTTGCCTTTGCCTTCATCGCCCCATTGGGCTCCGACGGCGACGACGGTGGACATGGCGTTAGAGCTCCACGAGTTGAACGGCGATCATGCTGGGCGCGTCCCGCAAGGTCGCCAGGACCTTTTCACCGGGGTCCTGATCGATGTTGACGAGCATGCAGGCCTCGCGGCGATCCTCGAGCAGGGCGAGCTGCATGCGCGAGATGTTGATGCCGGCGCTGCCGAGGATCGTGCCCACGCGACCGACGACGCCACTCTCGTCGTGGTTGTGGATCAGGAGCGTCCAGCTTTCCGGAATCGCCTCGAGCATGAAATCGTCGATGCGCACGATACGCGGCTGGCCGCCGTGGAAGATCGCGCCGCCGACCAGGCGCTCGACGGTACCCTTCACCTTCACGGTCATGGCGCTGGCGAAGTCCTGGGCCCGGGCCACCTTCGACTCGATTACCTTGATGCCCATCTCCTGGGCGACGTGGGAGGCGTTCACGAGGTTCACGCCCTCCTTCACCGAGCCGAGGATACCCTTCAAGACGGCGATCGTGATCGGCGCGACCTTCAGCTCGGCGACGTCGCCGGAGTACTCGACCTCGACCTGATCGACACGGCCCTGGGCGAGCTGACCCTGGAAGGAGCCGAGCTTCTCGGCCAGCTCGAGGTAGGGGCCGACCTCGGCCATCTGCTCGGGCGACACCGAGGGGACGTTGATCGCGTTGCGCACGATGCCCTTCAGCAGGAAGTCGCGCACCTGCTCGGCCACGGCGATCGAGACGTTGATCTGGGCCTGCTCGGTCGAAGCACCGAGATGCGGCGTGCAGATCACCTTCGGATGCGAGACGAGAGGGTGGTTCTCGGGCGGCGGCTCCTTCGTGAAGACGTCGAGCCCAGCGCCGCCGACCTGGCCCGATTCGAGGGCCTCGAGCAGCGCCTCCTCGTCGACGATCCCACCGCGGGCGGCGTTGATGATGAGCACTCCGGGCCGCGCCAGCGCCAGCGCCTTGCGACCGATGATGCCGGTGGTCTCCTTCGTCTTCGGGACGTGCACCGTCACGATGTCGGATCGGCTCATCATCTCCTCGAAGCTCACGCGCTCCACCTCGAGGCGCGCCGCCGCCTCCGCCGTCAGATAGGGATCGTGCACGAGGACGTTCATCCCGAGGCCCCTGGCGCGGGACACGACGAAGCGACCGATGTTGCCTGCACCGAGCACACCGAGCGTGCGGTTGAAGAGCTCCATGCCCTCGAACTTCTTCTTCTCCCATTTGCCGGCCTTCATGGACGCCGTGGCCTGGGGGATGTGGCGCGCCAGCGAGACCATCAGGGCGATCGCATGCTCGGCCGTCGTGATGTTGTTGCCCTCGGGCGTGTTCACGACGACGACACCGCGCGCGGTCGCCGCCGACACGTCGACGTTGTCGACGCCGATGCCCGCGCGGCCCACCACGCGCAGCTTCTCGGCGGCCTCGAGCACCTCCGCCGTCACCTTCGTGCCCGACCGGATCACGAGGCCTTCGACGTCGGCGATCAGGTCCAGCAGCTCCTCCGGCGAGCAGCCGGGCTTGTTCACCACCTCCAGCCCGGAGGCCTGCTCGAGGACGGCGACACCCTGCTCGGCGAGCGAATCGGAAACGAGGATCTTCGGCACTTTCGTTCTTCTCTCTTTCTTGCTTTCTGTCGTTCGTTCTCGGGGTCGGGTGCCCGCGTATCCGGTCTCGGGTCCCGGCCCATTCGCGCTTCGTTCGCAGCCCGACGCCTCCCCCTGCACGTTCGGCTGCACGGTCGGCTGCACGTCTCACCGCGCTCCGGCCGCACGTCATCACCCGGGCCGCCAGACAGAACGTTCGGGAGGCGGGTCGGCCGCGGAAGCCAGCCGCCGAGGATCGAGCACGAGCCCGTCCGCGGAGCCTCGAGGCCCGTCCGTTCCTCACGGAGCCTTCATCCGTCCAGCGCACGTCCGGCGCGGTCGACCCCGACCCGGGCATTTCATCACACCCGCCACGGGAGCCGCGGGGCCACAACGGTCGCAGGGGTCTAACTCGTTGAGATTCCTATTGAAACAAACCGGGGTAGCAGTGTGCCGGAGGGCCTCTGGAGTGTCAACGGGAAGGATGCCCGTGCTACGGTGCGTCACGACAACGTCCCCCCGCCGATGCGCCGCCGCCCCGATCGACGCGAGAGTCGCGCCAGATCCTATGCGGCCTCGGCTCGAGAGGCCCGAGCCCGGGGTCCTCGCCGAAGATCGGAGTCCGAACATGGCCCGGCCTCCGCTGCCCGCCCGCCTGCCGATCGAGACCCGCGGTCCACTCGACGGACGTCTGGCGGTCCCGGGTAGCAAGAGCATCAGCAACCGCGCCCTGCTGCTCGCCGCCCTGGCCGAGGGCGAGAGCCTGCTGATGGGCGGCCTCGAGAGCGACGACACGACCGTGATGCGCGCGGCGCTGCACGCCCTCGGAATCGGCCTGGAGACGGTCTCCGAGGCCGATTCGAACCAGACGACCTGGCGGGTCCAGGGACGCGGCGGGCGCTTCGAGCGGCCCGAACAGGTCCTCGACTGCGGCAACTCGGGCACGACCCTGCGCTTCCTGACCGCAGCCCTCACCCTCGCCACCGGCCCGACGGTCGTCGACGGCAACGCCCGCATGCGCGAGCGCCCGATCGCGGACCTGGTGTCGGCGTTGCGCGCGCTGGGCGCCGAGATGACGATCGAGGGCCAGGCGGACTGCCCGCCGGTCCGGATCCAGGGCGGCGGCCTGCCGGGGGGCAGCGTCTGCATCGACGCCAGTCGCTCGAGTCAGTACGTCTCGGCCGTGATCCAGGCGGCGCCCCATGCCGGACGGGACGTCGAGCTCTCCTTCGAGAAGGACGTGATCGTCTCGCGACCCTACATCGATCTGACGATGGCCGTGATGCGCGACTTCGGCGCGGCGGTCGAGTGGCGCGAGGGCCCGGGCGGCAGCCCTCGGCTCCGGGTCGAGGCGGGTCGGACCTATCGCGCCCGCGAGTACCGCATCGAGCCCGATGCCTCCTCGGCCGCCTATCCCTTCTGCGCGGCCGCGATCGCCGGCGGCCGGGTCGAGGTCCCGGACATTCCCGAGCACTCGCTGCAGGCGGACTTCAAGCTACTCGGCCTGCTCGAGCGGATGGGCTGCCGGATCGAACGCGAGACCGACTGCGTGCGGGTCCTCGGCCCGAAGAGCTCCCTGCGCAGCCTCGGCGAGGTCGACATGAACGATTTCCCCGACGCCGTGCTGGCCTACGCCGTCGTCGCACTCTTCGCCGACGGCCCGACGACGATCGTGAACGTCGCGAACCTGCGGATCAAGGAGACCGACCGCCTGGCCGCCCTCGAGACGGAGCTGCGCAAGCTGGGTGCCCGGGCCGACGCCGGACCCGACTGGCTGCGGATCCAGCCCGGCCCGCTTCGCGGCGCCGAGATCGAGACCTACGACGACCACCGCATGGCGATGTCCTTCGCGCTGGCCGGCCTGCGCGTGCCCGGCGTCGTGATCCTCGATCCGGGCTGCGTCGCCAAGACCTGGCCTGGCTTCTTCGACGCCTTCGCGAGCCTCTGAGGGCGCACCGACCTGCGCCCCTCCTCTGCGCCCCTCGGCGGCGCCGCCCCCTCCTCGACGCGCGCCGCCCATCGGCGGCCACGCGATGGCTCCCAGCGCCCCTCGCGCGCTTTTCGGGCGCCCCTCGCGCGCTCCCTCGCGCCGGGCGGCCCGCGTCGGCGCCCGGGCGGCCCGATGCTTCCCCGCGCGGAGCCCGGAGGGCCACCTCCGGACGGGCCGATTCCGACCTCGATCGCTTGACACCATTCGGTGAGTGTCCACATATCGGGTCGAGGGCGTCGTAGGTCGGACGTGGCTGAACGCCAGTAGACGCCAGTGGCTGAACGCCAGTAAGAGTGAGACGGCACAAGCCGGAACACCAGACAGCAAGACCACACAGAGAGGTG
>CAYWGW010000065.1:0-2803 GCA_964457385.1 uncultured Spirochaetaceae bacterium | reverse complement strand
AAGAGTGAGACGGCACAAGCCGGAACACCAGACAGCAAGACCACACAGAGAGGTGATACATCATGGCTCGACTCAACGTGCATCGATCGTGGCCGACGGCATCCTGGCCGTCGCTTCTGGATGAGCTCGCACGGGGCCTGGACGATGGCTTCGGATGGTCCGGAATCGGCGGGCAGGGAACGCGCGGCGTCTATCCACCCGTGAATCTCTACGAGAACAACGAGGGTTATGTGCTCACGGCAGAGCTGCCCGGGGTACTGCCGGAAGACATCCACCTCTCGTTGGAAGGATCGACCGTCACGCTCAGCGGAGAGCGGAAGCCCGAGTACGAGGGCCTGGAGGGCGCCAGCCTCCACCGTCGCGAGCGACCCAGTGGAAGCTTCCGCCGCTCCTTCGAGTTGCCGCATGAGATCGACCAGGACAAGGTCGAGGCGATCCATCGCAACGGACTGCTGATGCTTCGGATCCCGCGCAGCGAAGCGCATAAGGCTCGGGAGATTCCCGTCTCGACCAGCTGAGGGATCCCGTGCAGCTGGACCGCGGAGACGGATCGTGATGATGAAGGGCGATGAGGTAGCGCGTAGGACCGCATCGCATGAATCCTGAACAGTCATACAGGCATCTTGAAGGAGAACAGATCATGGCCAATCAGACCGAGCAGACTGCGCTCGAGACGATGCAGAAGCAGCCTCTCGAGCAGGAGAGCACCCGGCCTGGCTGGGTCTTCCGCCCGGACGTCGACATCGTCGAGCAGAAGGAGGGCTTCATCGTCTTCGCCGATCTGCCCGGAGTCGACGAGAGTTCGGTGAACATCAACCTGGAGAAGGGCACGCTGCGGCTCGATGCCCAGCTCGCCACGCTGCCCGGCAGCGACTGGCGTCCGCTCCACGCCGAGTACCGCTTCGGGGGCTACCACCGCGAGTTCCGGATCTCGGAGGACGTCGACTCGGCGGGCGTCTCGGCCCGGATGAAGAACGGCGTGCTCGAGGTGCATCTGCCGAAGAGCGAGGAGCACAAGCCGCGGGCGATCCCCGTCCAGGCAGCCTGAGCCGCGGTTCCCGTTGCGGGCTGGGGCGCGGCCGAAGCCGATCGTGCCCCAGCCCGCAACGCGCCGACGCACAGGGCGCGATCGTCCCATCGGGCGCCATCACGCGCCCCCACGCGTACGCCGCTGCAGCGGACCCGATCGTGTTTCCTATACTGCCGGCCGCAGCGGCTGCGCGGACCTCGGATCCCCGCCGCCCACCCTGACCCGCGGCCCGCGCGGCTCGCGACCGAGGATCGACGCGATCATGACGAAGACATCCGACGTGGCCGGCGGCGGCTCCGCCCGGGCCGCACTCGAGTGGGTCGAGGACGGCATGAAGCTCGGGCTCGGAACGGGCCGCGCGGCGTCGGCCTTCGTCGAGGCGCTCGGCGCGCGGGTGGCGGCGGGACTCTCGATCGTGGGCGTGCCGACCAGCGAGGCCACCGCCGATCTCGCCCGCTCCCTCGCGATCCCGCTGACCCGACTCGAGGACGTCGGCCGCCTCGACGTCACCTTCGACGGCGCGGACGAGGTCGACGATCGGTTCGATCTGATCAAGGGCTACGGCGCCGCGATGGTGCGCGAGAAGATCGTCGCCGCCAGCTCCGATCGGCTCGTGATCCTGGTCGGGCCGGAGAAGCTCGTGGCCCGACTCGGCGACCGCGGTCGGCTGCCGATCGAGATCCTGCCCTTTGGCGAGGCCCTGATCCTGCACGAGCTCCGGGTGCTCGGACTCGACGCCGAGCGCCGCGTCGACGCCCGCTCCGAGGCCGTCGTCACCGACAACGGCAACTGGATCCTCGACGCCCGACTGAGCCCGCCCCTCGATGCCCGCGCCCTCGAGGCCGCCATCGTGGCGATTCCCGGGGTGCTCGGCACGGGGTTCTTTCTCGGCATGGCCGACGCCGTCATCGTGGGAGACGGCGACACCGTCGAGGTCCGGCGCGCCGACGCCCGGGGCTGAGTCGTCCCCGACGGTGCGGTCCATCGGGACTCGCCGCACGGGGGCGCCCGACGGGCGTCGCCGGGCGGACATTTCCGGGCGGGCGTCGCCGCGCGGACGTCTCCGGAAAGGCCGCCCCCGAGCGGAATCGATTCTGATAGGCTGGTCTCGAGGAGCCCCGCCCATCATGCCGACCCGTCCCTTCCTCGTGCTGCCCGCCGGCGAATGCGTCCCCCTCGAAGGGGAGTGGCGCGTGGCCGAGCTGCGGGGCGAGTGGTACGTGCTGGGCCACCACTCGGTCGTCCCCTGCGGCTCCCGGCGCGCCGCCGAGGGCACGCTCGAGGAGCTGCGCGCCCGCAGCGACGTCGACCAGCTCGCCGCCGAGGCGATCGCCGGCCTCGACCGACTCCGCGAGGACCAGGAGACCGACTCCCCCGACGAGATCGATCTCGCCTAGCAGGCCCCGGCTCGGCGCTCCATTCGCCTCGCTCGTCGCCACTCGCTTCGCCACCCTTCGCCGCCCTTCGCCACCCTGCGCCGCCTCGATTCGCCGTTCGGTTGGTTGTTCGGTTCGCCGTTCCGTTCGCCACTCGATTCGCCACTCGGTTCGCCACTCGCTTGGCTGTTCCGTTCGCCAGTCCGTTCGCCGTTCGGTTCGCCCGTTCGCCGGCGGCGATCGTGCGTCCATGCCGCCCGTCCGCCCGCGCCTCCCGCGCGCTCCCCGCGCCCCCACCCACATCCAAGATGATTCCTACCCCGGCGCGAGGCTTCTCCGAGAACTCCCTCCAATCGTCCGCCGCGGGCAGCTCGGAACGTCCATTGCAGTCCCGCCT
>CAYWGW010000064.1:0-17451 GCA_964457385.1 uncultured Spirochaetaceae bacterium | reverse complement strand
TGGGCGGACGCGTGTCGATGACCTACGCTGGAAGACATCCCGAACGTCTGGCCGGGCTGGTCCTGGTCGATATCGGTCCCGAGCTCGACCTGCGTGGCATCCTGCGCATCCAGGGCGAGATCGCCGAACAGCGCGAGCCGCTCTTCGACGGCATCGAGGAGTACGCCCGCCTGCTCTCGCTCCACTATCCGGCGGGTCGGCCCGAGGCCCTGATGCGGATGGCCCGCCACGGCCTGCGTCAGCGGGAGGACGGTCGTTTCGTGCTGAAGATGGACCCGGCGCTGCGCGCGGATCGACCGATGGACGAGGCCTCACGCGCCGCCGAGGAGGCCCGCACCGAGTCCTTCTGGAAGGCCCTGGCCGCCCTGCCCTGCCCGACCCTCGTCGTCCGCGGCGCCGCGTCGGACATCCTCTCCGCCGACGTCGCCGATCGGATGGTCGAGGATGTGCTCCCGAACGGGCAGCTCGCCGTCATCCCCCAGGCCGCCCACTCCGTCGCGACCGACAATCCGGAAGCCTTCGGGCGGGCGGTGTCCGAGTTCGTGCTGGGTTAGGCGACCGTAGGAACGCCTGAGCGATCGGCTTCAGTCGAGGATTCCGATCTCCGACCGTTCGGGATCGTCATCGAATTCCCCCTCTCCAATCGGCAGCCGGATCAGGAACCGGGTGCCTTCGCCTTCGGCGGTCTCCAGCTCGATCGAACCACGGTGTTTGTCGACGACGATCGACCAGGCGACCGCGAGGCCCTGACCCGTTCCCCGTCCGACCTCTTTCGTCGTGAAGAAGGGCTCGAAAACCCGTTGTCGCACGGCCTCCGACATCCCCGGCCCGTCGTCGACCACCTGGAGGATCGCCGCATCGACGACCCGACGAGTCGACACGAAGATGCGGCCGAGCGCCTGGGACTCCGTCTCCGTCCGCTCCTGGCCGGCGATCGCCTGCGCGGCGTTGAGGATCAGACCGAGAAGGACCTGATTGATCTCGGCCTCGTATCCCAGGACCTGGACCAGCCCCTCCTCGAGATCGAGCTCGATCTCGGCGACGGGCTCCCACTCGCTGCGGGCGATCATGATCGTGTTCTCGACCGACCGGTTCAGATCGAAGAGTCGCTTCGCATCCGTGCCGGGATGCGCGAAGCTCTTCATCGCACCGACGATACTCGCTATTCGATCCAGCCCCTGTCGGGACTGCTCGATCGCAACCGGAATCTCGGACTCCAGATAGTCCATATCCAGCTTTTCGAGCGCCGCCTCGACCGCGACGACGACCTCGGGGAGCACTTCGGCTCTGCGTGCCGCGACGAGCAACTGTTTATGGGCGTCGAGAGCGCACCGGAGATCCTCGAAGCCGTCGATCAGGAATCCGATGTTGTCGCCCACGAACTGCGTTGGGGTGTTGATCTCGTGGGCGATGCCCGAAGCGAGCTGTCCGACCGCCTCCATCTTCCGCGTTTGCTGGAGCTGGGAACTCAATCTGCGTTCCTCGGAGAGATCACGGAAGACCCATGTGATCGTCTGCTCACCGGCAACCTCGTAGTCGACCCATGTGACCGAGACGGGTATGCACCCCCTCGTGGCATGCCGAGCGTCCAGCTCCAGCGCCGGGACGGGATCGCTCCCGCTGAGCACAGCCAGCTGCACCGGGAACCCCTCCCCCGCGAACGCGGGGATCACGGTTCCGACGTGCTTTCCGAGCAACTCGTGCCCGCGATATCCGAGAATGCGCGCCGCAGCCGGGTTCAGGCTCTTGATGATCCCATCAGAGCCAGCCGAGACGATGCCTTCTACGACGTTCTCCAGGAATACGCGCATCCATCGCTCGCTCGCCCTCAGCTCGCTCGACATCTCCTGCATCCGCCGATCCACGATCACGCTGAGGACGGCCGCACAAACGATGGCGCCCATCCCGATCGTCACGAGCCAGGCGAGCAGCTCGGGTCGGATCCCACCTCCGAGCACAGACGGTTCGAAGGCGGCGGGGGTGGGCAGATGGACGGCGGCGGCCATGCCCGTGTAGTGCATTCCGCTCACGGCCAGACCGAGGATCACGGCTCCAACCACGCGTCGGATCTCCCGGATCGACGAGCGCCGTCTCGCGCTCTCCGAAGCAGGGATCCGCTTGGATCGCCCGAAGCGCACCCTTCCGTAGAGCGCCAGGGTCGCCAGTCCATAGGCCACGATGATGGACAGCAAGAAGAGTGGCAGGGAAAGTCGCATGTCGACCGGCGCGATCATCGCAGCCATCCCGACGTAGTGCATCGCGCAGATGCCCGCTCCGAGCGAGGCGCCGGCCACATGGAGCTGGACGGAGGAACCGCTGTGGCTGGCGAGTAGTCGAAGTGCCGCCGCGGAACCGAGGATCGCCGGAAGCAGGGAGAGCAGTGTCCAGGATACGTCGTAGGAGACGGCGACCGGGAGCTCGAGCGCCAACATCCCCAGGAAATGCATGTCCCAGATCCCGACGCCCAGGACCGTCGCCCCCGCCAGCAACCATGCTCTTCGGACACGTGGATCGACGCTCTCCGACATGCGATCGACGATGAGAAGAGCGGACCAGGCGGCCGCCACAGCCACTCCCAGCGAGAGCAGGACGAGACCCGAGTGATAGTCCCCCGACACCGCTCGTCCGAGGTCCTCGCTGCCTTCCAGGAACATTCTCGAATGCAGCACGATGTAGGTCCCAAACCCTGTCGCGCCCGACGCCGAGAGCGATAAAAAAGAGGAGCCTCCGAAAGGCGAGCTCTCCCGAGTCCCGGGATCTCATCGACGCACGACGGACGATACCTGAGGGGCGCTCCGCGATCGCGAGCGGAGACATACCCTCGTCGTCTCGTCTACCGACCGACTCGCCTGCTTGCCTCCAGGTGCCGGGAAAAGCGGAACTGATACCCGACATTCACCCCATCCACGCCGATATTCACCCGACCAATGAAGTCGCCCCGATCGGACACGAGCCTCTCGCGACCGTTCAAGTCGATCGGGATTCTGCCGCAGAGAATCAGAGGTGAGCAGCGAGCTGCACGGTCCACCCCGTCCTCTGTTCCCGCTCTCACGATTCCCTGCGGAGTTCTTCCATGCCTCTCGAGGAGTGCGACTGAGATGGCGAGTGCTCCGACCATTCTCGTCGCCGAGGACTCTGACACGGTTCGCCAGCAGATCGTCGATCTGCTTCGCTCGTTCGACTATCGAGTACGTGAAGCCGGAAACGGGGCCGCGGCCATCCAGGCGATCGGAAGTCATCCCGACATCCGGATCGCGCTGATCGACTGGAACATGCCGCTCGTGGACGGGATCGAAGTCTGCCGCTACGCCCGCTCCCGTTCGCGCCTCATCCATCTCATCATGCTCACGAGCCGCCTGGGC
Organism: uncultured Spirochaetaceae bacterium; assembly: GCA_964457385.1. GTDB lineage: Bacteria > Myxococcota_A > UBA9160 > UBA9160 > UBA4427 > UBA4427. The sequence continues at coordinate 14,089 of CAYWGW010000064.1, read as the reverse complement.
CAGGCCGACCTTGCCTGTGCGCTCGAGATCGGCGTCAACGACTACGTTCGCAAGCCCTTCGACCCAAACGAGGTCGCCGCCCGCGTCCGATCGGCACAGAAGATGTGCGAGATCCAGGACATGTTGCTGGAGGCCCAGCGACTGGAAACCCTGGGGCAGCTGGCCGCGGGCGTCGCGCACGAGATCAACTCGCCAGTTCAGTTCGTCGGAGACAATCTCCGATTCCTCGATGAGGTCTGGCAGGATGTTGGGGGACTCCTCGAGAGCCTCCAATCGCTCTCGCATTCGCTCGCCGAGCACCAGACCCCCTCCCCTCCGACCCTGGCCGCGTTGACCCGCGCGATCAAGCAGGCGGATCTCACGTATCTCTCGGTCGAGGTGCCCAGGGCGCTGGACCAGGCCAAGGATGGCGTCGCCCGGATCAGCCGGATCGTCGGCGCCATGAAGGACTGTGGTCGGCTCCGCTCGACCGAGAAGGTGGCGGCGAACCTGAATGCCTCGATCGAGAGCACGATCCTCCTGTCTCGGAACGAGTGGAAGTACGTGGCGGACGTCGACCTCGATCTCTTCCCGGATATTCCGGCCGTCGAATGCGACCTCGGAGCGATCAACCAGGTCGTCCTGAACCTGGTCGTGAATGCGGCTCACGCGATCGGAGACGCCCGGTCGACGACGACCGGCGAACTCGCGTCCGAAACCCCATCGAAGGGACACATCGTGGTGCGGACGCGTGCGTTCGATGCCGAAGTCGAGATCGTGGTCGAGGACGACGGTCCGGGCATTCCGGAGGCGATCCGGACGCGCATCTTCGAACGCTTCTTCACCACCAAGCCGGTGGGGAAGGGAACGGGACAGGGTCTGGCGATTGCGCGGGAAATCATCGAGAAGGGACACGGCGGACACATCACGTGCGAGACCCGGGCAAAGGGCGGGACGCGCTTCTCGGTGCGGATCCCGACCACCGCCCCCTCCGACTTCGTTCAGGATTCGACGCAGGATGCCGATCCGGGATCCAGACCATGACGTGCGAGAGGCAGACGCCATGATTCGAGTCGTATTCGTGGACGACGAGCCCGCGGTGCTCGATGGTCTCCGGCGCTCGCTTCGACGGCTGCGCGACGAATGGGACATGGAGTTCGTCGAGGGAGCCCGGGAGGCGATCGCCTGCCTGGAGGCGCGGCCGGCCGACGTCCTGGTCTCGGACATGCGGATGCCGGGCATGGACGGAGCCGAACTGCTCGTCGAGGTGCATCGCCGCTGGCCTTCGACCGTTCGCTTCATCCTCTCGGGATACGTCGAGATGGAAGGCATCCTGCGGACGTTGCCTGTGGCCCACCAGTTTCTTTCGAAGCCCTGCGATCCGAAGGCCATCCGGGCCGCGATCGAGCGCGCCATGCGGCTCCAGAGGACGCTCTCGAACGACGCGATCAGCGCTTGGATCGGCGCCATCGACTCGCTCCCTTCGCTGCCCTCGATGTACACCGCCGTGCTGGAGGCCATTCGGGACCCCGAGGTGGGAATCACCGCCGTCGCGCAGCAGATCGAGCGCGATTCCTCCGTGGCGGCCAAGGTGCTCCAGATCGTGAACTCCTCCTTCTTCGGCCTCGCCCAGGAAGTCACGAGCGTCGCCCAGGCCGTGGGGCTGCTGGGCGTCCAACAGCTCCGCGATCTGGTTCTCACGATCGAAGTCTTCCGTCCCTCGGAGGGGATGGACGCAGACGTGGTCGCCTTCCTCGAAGGGATCCAACGCCATTCCAGCCGGGTCGCGACGGCCGCAAAGCTGCTCCAGCCCGACAAGGCCCAGGGAGACCTCACCTTCACCGCCGGCCTGCTTCACGAAGTCGGTTGCAAGATCTTCGCGAGCCGAGAGCCCGAACGTTTCGGCGAACGGATCCGTGAGGCTCGTGCGAGCGGCCGTCCTCTGCGTGATCTCGAGATCGAGGAATGGGGCGTAGACCATGCCGCCGTGGGCGCTGCTCTGCTCGCCTACTGGGGACTCCCCTACCCCATCATCGAGGCCGTCGCCTATCACCAGAGACCGAGCGAGATCGATTCCGACGAAGCCACGCCACTCACGTACGTACACGTCGCAAGCGCGCTGTCGGCAGGCCCGGAAGAAGATGCTTCGATCAATCTCCAGCATCCGCATCTCGATCTCGAACACATCGCGCGCCTCGGGCTCGAGGAGTCGATCGAGGATTGGACCCGCCTGATCCAGGAGCATTTCAATGGCGACTGAACAGACACGGATCCTCTGCGTCGACGACGAGCAGAACGTCCTAGACGGACTCCAGCGCAATCTCCGCAGGGCCTACTCCGTCGAGGTCGCACTCGGGAGTCGTGCCGGCCTCGACGCCATCGCGAATCAGGGTCCCTTCGCGGTCGTGGTCTCGGATCTCCGGATGCCCGAAATGGACGGACTCGCCTTCCTGGGTCGGGTCCGGGAGCTCGCTCCGGACACGACCCGGATTCTCCTCACGGGCAACGCCGATCTGACGTCGGCGATCGAGGCGGTGAACCAGGGCAGCGTCTACCACTTCCTGCAGAAGCCCTGTCCGAAGGAGATCCTGCTATCCGCGCTCGAACGAGCGGACGAGCATCATCGCCTCGTCGTCGGTCAACGCGAGCTGCTGGAGAAGACGCTCTTCGGTGCCATCCAGACCCTCAGCGAGACGCTCGCCCTCGCGAATCCCTCCCTCTTCGGCAACGCCCAGAGAATTGCACAACGGGCTCGCGCAGCGGCGGAACGGGCGAACGCCGCCGACCCGTGGAAGCTGGAGCTCGCCGCCCTGCTGGCGCAAGCCGCCTACGTGACCCTGCCGGAGGGACTTCTGGATCGACTCGCCGCGGGCGACTCCATCTCGAGCGGCGAGGTGGCGATGATTTCACAGCTGCCGGACGTCTCGTCTCGGCTCCTGGCGCACATCCCCCGGATCGAGGAGATCCATGGCTGGATCACCGAGCAGGGACGGCCCTGGGGCATCCCCGACAAGCGGACCGAAGCGGATCGCTCCCTCGAGGCAAGCCTGCTCCGCATCGCTCTCGATGGCGGTATCCTCGAACGCACAGGCATGCCTCCCGACGTCGTCAAGGCAACTCTGCGTCAGGCGACCGTGCGCTACGGAGAGCGGGTCGTCGAAGCATTCTGCGGCGCTGCCGCCGGCGAGGCCGTGCTCGAGGTCCGCGAGTTGGGGGTGCGCGAGATCGCCCGGGGGATGGTGCTGCTGGCCCCGGTGGAGGATCTCGCGGGACGAATGCTCCTCAAGGAGGGGCAGGCCGTCTCCGACTCCATGAAGGAGCGTCTCCTGAACTTCGCTCGCAACGGCAATCTCAAGGAGCCGCTGAAGGTCGGAGTCCCCAGGCCCGCATGACATGAGCCCAGCACCGGCATCGGTGATGCCCGCACCCGGCTCGCCCGGCGCGTCACGGGTCGACTCGACCGATCGGTCAGTGCTCGACCCGGACGTCGAAGAACGCGGTGTCACGCCCCCCCGGACCCAGGAAGTCGACGCGCAGACGCCAGTCCCCGGCCATGTGAAAGCGCACGCCTTCGATCCGGACCTCGCCCTCGCCGAGAATCTCCGTGACCCGCGGCGCCGTATCGAAGCCGTGTCCGTGCTGGGGCATCGCTCCCCGGAAGGCCACATGCGCAGGCTGGTAGGCGCGACCCTGGAGCGTCTCGAAGCGGACCCACCAACTCTGGAGCGAGCCGAGCTCGACACTCCCCGACTCCGGCCCGATCGAAACACGGTAACGACCGCCCTGCGAGCGCGACGTCCAGGCGGCGTCGGGCCTTGCATCGGCAGACGTCACCGTCGGGCCCGGCACCGCACCCGTCGTCGACTGTCCGGCCCCGTGATCGCCCCCGCCTGCAACACATGCCCCTGCAAAAAGGACCATCGAAAAACAGGCCGCCAGCGGTGACCGTCGTACCCTCCGCCATCCCACCCGCCGCGTGAGAAGCCTCAGGATCGCAACCTCCGCACGCCCGCCGCAACGAGCGTCAGGCCCAACAACAGCTGCCCGAGCGGCAGCGAGGTCGGCACGGCGGGGGCACAGAACGCAGGATCCGGGACGCAGGCGTCGCCATTGGCGGGGTCCTCCTGATCCACGAAGCCGTCGCCGTCGCCGTCGACACTCGCCGACTCCTGGTAGTCCGGGACGCCGTCTCCGTCCGTATCGACATCGAGCCCTTCCTCGTAGTCCGGGATGCCGTCGCCATCGCTGTCCTGGCTGCAGACCGGAACGAAGGCCGTCGGGAGGCAGGGATCGGCCGGTGCCGGATCGTCGGCGTCGATCGTCCCGTCGCCGTCGCTGTCGAGGAAGCCGACGAGGTCCCCCGACTCCGCTTCGAGCAGGAAGCTCTCGAGTGCCGCAGCCTCCTGGACCGACAGGCTCGCGAAGCCATCGTGCGCCAGGATCGCGTCGGCAAGCGTCTGGGCTGAACCGTCGTGGAGATAGGGCGGATTCGACCAGGCCCCGAGCAGCGACGGCGTATCGAAGCCGTCGAGCGGATTGCCGAGCCGATTGCCGCTCGCGTCATCGAGGGTCCCGACGTCGTGTCGGAGTCCGAGCACCGAATCCGTCAGCTTCGGCATCGCATGGCAGGACAGGCAGCCCCCGCTCGCGAAGGCGGACCGGCCCTGCTCGGCCTCCAGCGACAGCATCCCGGCCCCCGGACGATGGGGACTCTCGAGCTCGACCGTCAGGGACTCGACATAGGCCGCCAGCGCATCGAGGTCGGCGCTGAGACCCGCCTTCGGCGGCCCGATCGGCTCGCTCGTCGCGGTGAAGTCCTCGTTCGACAGCAGCCCGAGGCCCAGTCCCAGACTGCGGATCTGCCCCTCGAAATCCTGGACCTCGTCGAAGTTCCCGGTCCAATGGAGAACGCCATGTCCGTCCGCCCCGCGTCCGCGCAGGGAGATCGTGCGACGCAGCCCCTCTCCGAAGGCACCGAGGTCCCAGACCCGCCCGTCCGCTCCGCCGTCGTTGTGGCAGGAGGCGCAGCTCATGTAGTTGTCGAGGGCGAGTCGATCGTCCCGGGCGTCATAGAAAAGCTGCTTCCCGAGCAGCACCTCGGGCGCCAGCGCTTCGGCGCCCACGACTGGAACCGGCGGCAGCTCCTGGGTCGCCGGAAGGTTCGTCTCGAGCATCTCCGTCAGATCGAAGCGCGACAGGCTCCGGTCCATGAAGTTGTGGACGTAGGCAATCCGGCCGTCGGTCGAGAGCGCGACACTCTGGGGCGCCCGCCCCGTCACCAGCCGCATCAGCTCGAAGCCCCCCTGCGTGTCGTAGACGGCGAGCTCCCGGCTCGTCTCGAGGGTCACAAGGAGATAGCGATCGTCGCCGGTCAGGGCGGCGCCGGTCGCCAGGCTCGCGTTGTCGTGATCCACCCGGAAGCCGGGATCCTCGAGTCCGGTCGCGAGGTCGATCCTCGAAGTATTGGCCCGGACCGTCGACTCGAAGGTCATCCCCGGAATCTGCCGCAGGGCTCCGGACTGCACGTTGTCCTTCTTGCTCGGGATGTACGCGGACTGCTCGTCGAAGGAGATCACCGGCGGTCCGAGATAGTTCGGCATGCCGGGGCCCTGGCTCTCGGATTGCGCCCGCGAGTCGTGGGGCAGGGTCAGGACGGCGTCGAGCGCGAGCGTCCCGGGATCGACGGAAAACAACTCCGCCACACCCTGATCGACGTCCACGCTGAGCGTGCTCTCTCCGGGAATCGGCGGCGTGATGAAGTTGGAAACCAGCAGCTGCGAGTCGTCGAAGCGCATGGCGAGATGACGCGGCGCGCCCGAAAGGTCGAGACTCGCGACCAAGGAATCGTCGAGGCTGGATCGCTTCTCGATCCGGGCGAGCGCCTCGAGCGCCACGAAGTAGTGGTCACCCGTCGAGTCGAAGACGATGCCATGGGGCTGCGCCCCGCGCGCGAGCGCCACCGTGTGATCGACCGCGAGCGTGGCCGTGTCGATCACGGAGAGGCTCGACGATCGCTTGTTCGTCACGTAGATGCGATCGGCACCCGGCTGCCGCGCGAGGGCCCAGGGACCGGCTCCCACGGCGATCTCGGCCAGAAGCTGGCCCGTATCGTCCGAAACGGACACTGTGTCGTTGTCGGGGTTGACGTTCCAGATCCGATCGCCCGCTGGCGTTGGCGCGACGACGAGGGTGCTCGAGCTCCGCGGCGTCTGGGGCAGCGGTGTCACGACGGATCCCATCGTGATCGGAAGCAGCTCGGTCTCCGTGAGACGCTCGATCGGAACTGCCTGATCCGAGTCGGTCCGATCGTCGACGACCTCCCAGGTCGCGCCGTCGTCGCTCGCTTCCAGGCGCCAGCGGACAGGATCCCGATCCGGCGCATCGTTGGCCGTCGTCAGGCTGTAGCCGTCGATCACGACGTTCGTCCCGTAGTCGTAGACGAGCCCGCCTCGATTGAAGTCGAGCCACTTCGTGGCGGACATCGCGTCGTCGGCGCGATCGGGCCCCTCCCCTGCCGGGTTGTTGCCGCCGGGATTCGAGACCGTAGCCGCGTGCTGCCGGATCCCATCCGAAAAGAGGGATAGCTCGGCCAGCTGGATGCTATTCGCGGTGAGGCCATCCCGCAGCACAGTCGGCGTGAAGCGGTAGAAACGGAAGCCCGGCAGGTCTGTCGGGATCAGGCGCGCGCCGGCCCAATCTCCGTGGTCGCCACAGGTGTCGCCCTCGTCGAAGACCTCGAGCGTGAGGAGGTCTCCTCCGGCGACGTCGAGATCGATCGACTCGGTGGGCGTGGTGTCGACGAAGACGGAGCTGACGTAGAGGGGGGTCCCGTCCAGCGCGACCTCGAAGTGGATCTCCCCGCACAGTCCGTCCCGCTCGTCGTCGAGGCCGATGTCGGATTGGAAGCGGTCGTAGAGACCGTCGAGCCGGACGTCTATCCGGGAGTTCGCGTGGACGCCGATGCCCTTCTCGTAGGTCACACCGTCGAGCTGGATCGGGTTTCCGTCGCCGGAGGATGCTTCGCCGTTGCTGAGGTCGCGCTCCGCCGGACCGAGACCGTTCTGCTCGAGCTCCCAGGGCAGATCGGAGACGTAGACGGCAGCGTCGTCGATCGGCTCCGGATCGCGAACCACCTGGATCGCCTCGCCGATCGACGGAGTGCCGTCAGCGTCGAGGGCGAAGAGCCAGTAGTAGCCCACGATCAAGACGTTCGGGTTGGCGGGGATCGAGAGCGTGAAGCTGCCGTCGCCGTTGTCGACCGCGGGGACCTGAAGGAATCGCTGATCGGTGTTGAGGTGATGAGTCGTTCCGGAGAGCCGCACGATCGAGAAGGACGCGGTCCCGGGGCTCGCCTGGACGATGAACTCGTCGCCGGCGCGAACCTGAGGAGATTCCGGAATCGAGAGCGTCGGTCGGATCGCGGGGCTGTCGTCGGCCTCGAAGAGATAGGGCGGCGAGTAGATCTGACCGTCGAGATGATTGGCGGAGCAGCTGCCGCACGCACCGCCACCTGCCGAGAGCACCCGGGCGTCCTTCAGGAGCAGCGCCGTCGAATGGTAGTTTCGGGGAATCGTGAGACTGTCGACGATGCGCCAGCTGTCCGTCTCGGGGGAGTAGATCTCGGCGGGGAGCACGGAGCCCTGATCGGTGAAGATCTTGGCCACCGTATTGCCGCCGATGACCAGCACCTCCCCGTTCGGCAGCGTCACCGAATTGCTCAGGGCTCGGGGGAAGTTCATCGGTGCGCCCTGCGTGACGACGGGGGCGGGACCGTTGAGATCGACGAGATAGACGTTGTTCACCGACGTCGGCGGCGACTTCCGACGATCCGCCCCGCCGATCAACATCACCTTGCCTTCGTCGTAGCTGATGGCGTTGCCGTACATCCGGGCCTCGTCGCCGATGGGCTGGCCAAGGACGACGTTGGGCGATCCCCCGATCGGATCGAAGCGGTGCCAGGTCTGGGTCGGACCACCCTGGAAGACATCTCCCTGGGGCGCCACCGCGATATGGGCCCACCACTCCTGCGTCAGCGCGCCCGTCGGATTCGGCGAGGAGTTGATCGCATTCTGCTCGGAGACGAGCGTGGCCATGGAGGCGTTCGGTCGCGGTGTCCAGACGTCCGTCATCGGATCGTAGGTCTCCGAACGATCGCCCGAGTTCTTGGCGAAGGTTGCGAAGACGTGGTTGTTCGGGAGGGTCGCGGTCGATCCGTACCAACGGAGATCGTTCATGTCCGCCAGCCGGGACCAGCCGAGGGTCGCCGGATCGAAGCTCGACACCTTGCGGTCGCTGGGGTTGCCCCCGGCGGCGACGACCACGCCGTTCTCGAGGGTCGCGATCCCGGCGCAGAAGGTGTCGTGGAAGTCGTTATCGGCCGAGACGAAGGTCTCCGTCTCCGGATCGAAGACGGAGGCGTGGGTGAACTCGGTGTTGGAGGGGAAGGCGTTGGTCTCGGTCGATGACCAGGTGAGCACGCGCCCGTCGGGCAGGCTCGCCGCCGAGATCGCGATCTCCGGCCAGGGGATCACGGGCCCCCAGTTCCCGATCTGGCCCGGATTCGAGGAGACGTAGCCGAGCTCACCGTTGGCGGGAATCGGCTGGAAGTCGGGGTTGCCCGTGCGATAGCCGACCTCGAGAACCTGGCCACCGCCCTTCTCGAAGAACTCGACGCGAAGGGAGTGACTGCCCGCCGAGAGCGTACGGGAGCCGATCACGGTCGCCGCCGCGTGAAGCCCGTCGTTGTCCACGACGAGCACGCCGTCGATGTAGAGCCGCGAGCCGTCGTCGGAATTGGTGAAGAACTCGTAATCGCCCTCCTCGGGAACGACGATCGTGTTCGTGAAGACGAGACCGAAGGTGTCGGTCTGGGACGTGACGGACAAGCCGATGGTCGCAGACTGTCCGGTCGTGATCGGCGAGAGGCTCTCGAAGTCCGGCAGGAAATCCCACGACCCGTCGTAGACCGAGTAGCTGAAGTCGGCCGAAGCCGACCCGGCTACGAGAGCAAGCGCGAGTCCCCACACCCGAAGCGCGACCTGCGCCGCGAGCCCCACCCCCGATCGCCTCGGCGCATCCATTCGTATCATGCTGAATCGTCCTCGAGTCCCATCCGCACGGGCCTTGCAGCTTCACGCGACGGACTCGATGGGCTCAGCGGGGTCGCGTCGCGATGGCCCGGCCGGCCGACCTCACTTCGCGGACCGCGATCGAGTCGGGCGCGTGGGGATAGAGTGCCCGAAATTCTGTGATTCGTGACACAGTCCTTGCGAAGAATGACGAATATCGCCCCCGATCAGGGCTGAGCGTCCTGTTCCCCCGGCGGGCTGAGCCAATCTGTCCCAGCGCCGACGGCCCCGTCGAGGGTCTGGAGGAAGGCGACCAGGGCCGCCGTCTCCTCGCGATCGAGGTCGAGGGGCAGCAGCTCGTGACGCCGCCCCTGCGGCATCGGGGGATCCCGGTAGTGATCGATCACCTGCTCGAGGGTCGCGAAGCGTCCATCGTGCATGTAAGGCGCAGTCCGGGGCAACCCACGCAGGGTCGGTGTCCTGAATTTCCCCATCTCCGCCGCGACGTGGTCCCGGTTCAGGAATTGCAGCGCAGCGCAGTCCGAGGCGTCCGCGTCGCTGAAGGGGCCGAGGCAGTTGAACGGGTCGACCAGGACGGCCTGGATGCCGAGGAAGCGGCCGAATTCGGTCTGGCCGCCAGCGCCGACGTCCGTCGCCACATGGTGGAAGCTCTGGTTCGTGAGCAGCGGACCGTTGTGGCAACGCAGGCAGAGCGTCCTCTCCTCGTCGAGAAAGAGCCGCAGCCCACGAAGCTCGGTCTCGGTCAGGGACGCGCCCGTCGGGGACACGTCGGCTTCAGCCGCGCAGGGCTCCCCCGGCAAGCTGCTCACGAAGCGGTCGAAGCGCGTCTCTCCCGGGCGAAGCAGCCGTTCGTAGGCGGCGATCGCCTTCCCGACGTTCGCGAACGCCCTATCGACCCCGGACCGATCGGACGCCCGCATGCGCGCCCAGGCCGCCCGGGCCTCGCGATCGCCGAAGGGACCGGCTCGCTCGGGGAAACGCGTCCGGTCCTCGAAGGGCGGCGGGCGTCCGAAGGCCCGAGCGAAGAGCGCACGCGTGGTCGGGTGGGTGGCCGCGTGGCGCACGACCTCCATGCGGGTGCTGCCCATCTCCGCCTCGGACTCGAGCGGCGCGAGCGCCTGGGCCCAGAGACTGTCGCGCCGCCCATCCGAGAACAGCCAGGGCGCATGGGCGGCGCCAACCACCGTGGGCGCGTTGCGATCCGTCCGACCCACCCCCACCGAGACCCGGCGCCCATCCGTGAAGAACCGCTCCGGCTCATGGCAGGTCGCGCATGAGACCCGACCGTTCGCCGAGAGCCCCGGATCGAAAAACAAGAGATGGCCGAGCTCGGCCGCCGTCCGGTCGTCGGCATAGCGATTCGACGGGTCATCGGGCGCGGGGGACAGACTCGCGAGGCTGAGCGACTGAAGCACGGCCCGGTCGCCTTCGGTCCAGACCGTCCGCCCGCCCGCGTCACAGCCTGCGCCGGGCTCGGCCGCCCGTCCCACAGGCTCGGCGTCGAAGCGCCCGGGCCCGCCCCCACAGCCCACGACCACGAGGGCCAGTGCGGCTCCGGAAAGCGAGCAGAGCATCCATGAAAGCGCGCGCCGCATCCCGGAGAGCATGCCGCGAACTCCGCCCTTGCGCCCTCGATCAGTCGTCCGACTTCTCCGATTTCGCCGATCCGATCTTGTCCTGAGTCTTCGTCTCGAAATCGCTGGCGTCATGGCGCTCGTGGAGCTGCATCTCCGGCTCGCCGAACGGCCGATTCACCATCCGACCCCGCCGCACCGCCGGACGGGCATCGATGGCCCGGGACCAGCGCTGGAGATGCTCGTAGGACTCGACCTGGAGAAACTCTGCCGCATCGTAGAGCCGCCCGAGGGCGAGCTGTCCGTACCAGGGCCAGATCGCCATGTCGGCGATGGTGTAGTCGCCGGCCGCCATGTACTCATGCCCCGCCAGATGCCGGTCGAGCACATCGAGCTGACGCTTCGTCTCCATCGCGAAGCGATCGATGCAGTACTGGATCGGCTCCGGCGCGTAGGCGTAGAAATGGCCGAAGCCGCCGCCGAGATAGGGAGCGCTGCCCATCTGCCAGAAGAGCCAATTGAGGCATTCGGTCCGCTGCGCACGATCGGCGGGGAGGAAGGCATCGAACTTCTCGGCCAAATATACCAGGATAGAGCCGGACTCGAAGACCCGGGTCGGTGGCGTCGTGCTCTGATCGAGCATGGCGGGGATCTTCGAGTTCGGGTTGATCTCGACGAAGCCCGAGCTGAACTGCTGGCCCTCGCTGATGTCGATCAGCCAGGCGTCGTACTCGGCCTCGCCGAAGCCGCGGGCCAGCAGCTCCTCGAACATCACGGTCACCTTGACGCCGTTGGGCGTGGCCAGCGAGTAGAGCTGATGGGGGTGACGGCCGACGGGCAGCGCCTTGTCGTGGGTCGGGCCGGCGATCGGGCGATTGATCTTGGCGAAACGGCCGCCGCTCTCGGACTCCCACTTCCAGACCTTCGGGGGGGTCCAGGATTCAGATTCCGTCATCGGGCTTTCCTCCTTCGCTGGGGGATCACGGTCGAGGTTGGGAGCTGATGGCTCCAGGCTCGCGGTGGTTGGCTCGCGCCGAGGATTCGCGAGCGGACGCTAGGCGCGATCGCGTAACGAGGCCAGGGGCACGACCTCGGCCTCGGGCTTGTCGATCTCGCCCTCGGGCAACATGTAGCGCCAGAAGACGAGGCCGAAGGAGCGGCCTTCGGTGTCGAGCCAGTTCGGCACACCCGGATCCTCGTGGGCGATCACGATCCGAAACGAGCCGTCGGGCTCGAGCCGGGTCTGCTTGCGGTTCAGGGAGACCGGACGATGCAGATAATCGAAGGTCTGCATGTGGCGGTTCCAGAGACAGACGTTGGCGCAGCGACAATCCTCGGGCCAGCGGCCGGTCATGACCAGTGCCTGCTCGGGACCGAGCACGAAGGGCGCCATACTGTAGGCGGCATCTGCCGCCGCCTGCGCGAAGTTTCCGGGCTTCACGGGCTGCGGGAACTCGTTGGGCACGCGCGAGACGAAGGGCGGCTGGTTCGTCCGCTCCGAGGGCGCGCCCTGATCGAGGGTCGCGGTCCGCAGGAAGTTGGCGACGCGTCGGATCGCCGCCGCCACGCTCTGGTCGCCGGGTTTCGCGGGCGGCGGGGCCGGATCCAGCACCTCGATCTGGAAATCGAGATGGCGCGGCTTCACCGGCGCCGGCTCGAGCTCCTCGTAGTAGTGTCGGGTCGTGATGCGACAGGTTTCGGGCGGCAGCGCCAGCCAGTTCCGGTCGGCCGGCTCGCCTCCGAGCCGGAGCTCGAAGCTCCCATCCGCCGCCACGTCGAATTGCGTGTCGTTGATGACGCCCCCCGTCTCGCGTGGGAACTCGCCGTCGGGGGCACCCGTCTCGATCGTGATCGAGACGTAGACGGCTCCGGCCATGTTGCCCCTCAATCGATAGCTGTGTTCCGGCGAGATCGCGGTCTCGTGGTAGAGCGCATCGGCGTTGTCGCCCAGGAACTTGCGCGTCGGCAGCGGGAACTCCCGCAGCCAGGGATGCTCGGGATCCGAGTCGACCCGGGTCACGAGCGAGGCCTCGAGCAGATGCAGCACCGCGCGCAGGGACTCGCCGACGTCGTCCGGGCTCGTGATGCCCCATTCGGGGCCGGCATAACGCTCGTCCATCTCGCGAAGCAGGTCGAGCAGTTCGTGGAAGGCCTTGCGGCTGTCGGGGATGGAAGCGGCGTCGGAACCAGGCATGGAATCTCCTCGAAACGGTCGGGGTCGCGAAGGGTCAGGAGTCGAAAACGGTCGTCGTCGAACGGGTCGTTCTCGAGTGGTTCAGGCCAGGACGCAGTCGCCGGGACCGCGCCGCGGCGACTCAGAGGCCGAGCTTGCGAGCGATGATCAGCTTCATGATCTCGTTGGTGCCGGCGTAGATCGACTGCACCGCCGCGTCGCAGTAGTCCTGGGAGATCGGGTACTCCGACATGAAGCCGTAGCCGCCGAAGAGCTGGAGGCACTCCGCCGCGACCTTCTTCTGGAGATCCGAGGCCCAGTACTTGGCCATCGAGACCTCCTTCACGATCTCGTCGCCGCGGACGTGGGCCGCGAGCAGCCGGTCGACGAAGCACTGGCCGATCTCGTACTCCGTCTCGAGCTCGGCGAGCTTGAACTGGGTGTTCTGGAAGGAGCCGATCGGCTGGCCGAAGGCCTGGCGTTCCTTCACGTAGGCCAGCGTGTCGTCGAGGGAGCGTCGAACCGAGGCCATCGAGCCGATCCCGATGCAGAGACGCTCCTGTTGCAGCTTCTCCATCAGCATCTTGAATCCCTGGCCTTCCTCGCCGAGACGATTCCCGACGGGCACGCGGCAATCCTTGAAGAAGAGCTCGCTCGTGTCCTGTCCCTTCAGACCGATCTTGTCGAGGTTGCGGCCGCGCGCGAAGCCCTCGCGATGGCTCTCGACGAGGATCAGGCTGATGCCCGAGTGGCGCTGGCTGGGGTCGGTCTTGGCGACCACGATCACGAGGTCGCAGTTCTGCCCGTTCGAGATGAATGTCTTGGCGCCGTTGAGGACGTATTCGTCGCCCTCGCGGATCGCGCGGGTCTGGACGTTGCCGAGATCGGAGCCGACCGCCGGCTCGGTCATGGCGATCGCCACCAGACAATCGCCCGCGATCGCCGGCGCCAGGAACTGACGCTTCTGCTCGGTCGTGCCCCAGGTCTCGAGGTAGGGCAGGCAGATGTCCGTATGCAGGGAGGCCTGCAGCGCGTGGGCCCGGGCGTAGGCGAGCTCCTCCATGATGATCGCGTCGTAGAGGAAGTCGCCGCCCGAGCCCCCCCACTCCTCCGGCATGTCGCAGCCGAGATAGCCCTCGTCGCCCATCCGTTTCCAGATCGAGCGCGGCGAGATCCCCGAGGCGTTCCACTCCGCCACGTAGGGCTCGACCTCGTTGCTCACGAAGCGCCGGAACTGCTCCCGGAAGAGGTCGTGCTCCTCGCTGAAGATCTCG
>CAYWGW010000063.1:11003-17517 GCA_964457385.1 uncultured Spirochaetaceae bacterium | reverse complement strand
CGCCATCGGCTCTTCAGTCGTTCCGCGTCGACACGCTGATCTTCTTGGCGCCGGCATTCTTCACTTCGCTCCAGACGTCCGAGAAGACGCCGTGCTCGGCTCGCGAGTCCGCCTGGATGATCACGGGAAGCTCGTCCTTGTTGAGGAGCTGTCGGACGCGGGCGCCGACGCCGGCGATGCCCAGCTCCTTCCCTCCGTAGACGACCCGATTGTCCGCCGTGACCGCGATGATGATGCTGTTCTTCTCGAGATCCAGATCGAGCGTGGCGTCGGGCTTGAAGATCTCGACGCCCGGCTCCTCGATGAAGACGGTCGTCACGATGAAGAAGATCAGCAGGATGAAGATGCAGTCGATCATCGGCGAGAGGTTGATCTCGGTCTTCGCGTCGGGCTCTGCGCTGATGCTTCGTCGCGCCATTTCAGTTCACCGTGCTGAAGCTGAGCATCTCGGCACCGCCCCGCTTCGCCGCATCCCATACGCTCACGAAGGCCGCGTGGGTGGATTTCTCGTGGGCCCGGATCACGACCGGCGTTTCCGGCTCGACGAGGCCCGCCTTCACTCGCGCCGCCAGATCCGGCAGCCCGACCTCCTTGCCGTCGACGAGGACCTTGTTCTGCTGCGTGATCTCGAGAACCACCTTCTCCTCGTCTTTGGAGGGCGACGCAGCGGCCGCATCCGGCTTGTTCACCTGCAGCCCCTGCTCCTCCACGAAGACCGTCGTCACGATGAAGAAGATCAGCAGGATGAAGATGCAATCGATCATCGGCGAGAGGTTGATCTCGGTCTCTTCCTCTTCGAGCACTGCACGTCGCCGCGCCATGTCGGATCCCTCCTTGCCCCTTCTTCCCGCCCGGGATCAGTCCAGCTTCAGATGGCTGAGCGTGAGGGATTCCAGGCGCGAGATCTTCGCTTCGAGCGCGTGTCGTTGACGCTGGATCACCATCACGATGAAGAGCCCGGGCAGGGCGATCGTGAGGCCCGTCTGCGTCGTGACGAGCGCCTCGGAGATTCCGGACGCCACCACCCCAGCCGTCTCGGCGCCGCCGCTCGTCGAGATTCCGAAGAAGGTCTGGAGCATCCCGAGCACCGTTCCGAGCAGTCCCATCAACGGAGCCGCCGCAACCAGCGTGTTCACGAAGACCGTGCGCCGATCGATCAGCGAGACGAGCCCGAGTCGGATCTCGTCAAAGCGATTGCGAACCTGATCACCCGTTCTGACGTCCCGCTGCGTGTACTCGATGATCTCCCGGACCCGCCCCTGCGCCTGGCCCGGGTCCCGGACCCAATCCCACCAATGGACCTCGGTGGCCGACTGCAGATTCGTCCTCCGCACGTACATGACGAGCTGGAAGGCCTGGGCGTAGAGCAGCACGGCCAGCCCGAAGAGCGGGATCATCACCCAGCCCCCGCTCTTCCAGATCACCCACATTTCGCTGATCAGCTCGCCCATCAGCAATCCCCTCGCTTCCGCACGCCCGAACGCATCGATCCCGACCGCGGCTCGGAGCGACCCGTCACGCCTCGCTACCGGAACGACGGCCTCGCAATACGTCGACGCCATTCACGAAGGCGACCGAGACCTCCTCGAGCAATCCCAGCTTGCGTTTCGCCATCCGCGAGAGCGCGCCGTGAAGGATCAGCGTCGGGATCGCCACCACCAGACCCAGAGCCGTCGTCATCAGCGCCTCGGAGATGCCCGAGGACAGGCTCTTCGCGTCACCCGTTCCGAAGATCGTGATCAGCTGGAAGGTGTTGATCATGCCGACCACGGTTCCCAGCAGTCCGAGGAGCGGCGCCGCCGCCGCCGTGATCGCGAGGAAGGGCAGGAAGCGTTCGAGCGTGGGACGGACGCGAAGGATCTTCTCGTAGAGCAGCTCCTCCAAAACCGATCGGCTCTCGGTCGCGTGCCGCACCCCCGTCTGGAGCATGTCGCCGGCCACGCCCTGGATCTGGCTGGCCCGCTTGGCGGCCGCCTCACGGCTGCCCTGCTCGAGGTCGTCGAGGATCCCGTCGACCGCTTCGGGAGCAACGACCGGAAAGCCGAGAATCTCGACGGCCTTGAAGAGCGTGAGCAGAAGCGCCGAGGCACCGAGCGCGATGATCACGTAGCCCACGACCCCACCATCGGCGACGTACTGGCCGACGGTCTTGCGTGCCTTCTCGATCTTCAGGGCCTTGCCCAGCGTCGGATCGAGGGGCAGCTCACCGGTCCCCTCGCTCGCGATCTGCGCGAAGGATGACTGAAGCCCGTCGGGCAGACTCACGACCACGGGATCGGCGGCGTTCAGGCGGCTCTCGACGAGACCGGTCAAGACGCCGTCGGAAGACACATAGAAGGTCGTCGGTCCGAATGCGATGAAGCGGCCTTCCGTCAACACGCCGTCGGGGCTCAAGGCCTCACCCGGAAAGACGTCGCCGCCGATCTGGCCCCGCAGCCGCTCGAGCGCAGCCCCGACCACGGCCAGCCGGGCCTCGCGCCTTCCCTCGGCGTCGAGATTGACGTTCTTCTCCGCCAGCTTTGCTTTCGCCGTGAGGGACTCGTAGCGCGGCAGCTCCGAGATGTGCAGCCGCCCCTCGAAATCACGCACGAACTCGTTCAGGCGGCTCTTCACGAAGTCGTCCTGCTCGGCCAGGGAGGCGACCTGCCTGCGGAGGGTCGTCAGGTCGATCGTGCTGGCATCCTGCACCTTCAATAGTCGCGCTCGATCCTGGCGCAGCCTCGCGACCTCGTCCTCCAACGAGGCCACGGCGCGGGAGAGCGGAAGCTTCTCCTTCGCGATCTGCTCACGCTCGTCGGCGAGCGCATCGAGGGCGGCCTCGAGCCGGGCGTCGAGGGCCGCCTGGCTCGACTCGAAGCCATCCGAATCCTGGGCCCGCGCGTCCGTCGGCGACGCGATCAGGAGCGGCAGGCTGCAGGCCAGGACGATGCAGTACCGGATCAAACGGGCACGAATCATGGGGGTTCTCATCGGGGTTCCCTCGACTTCGCGTCGGTCACGGGCCGGGCGGGTCGCCAGGTAGGTCGCCGGGTCGATCGATCGCAGCGGCGTGGCCCTCATCGAAGATCCACCGGCATCGGCACGAACGCGATCGTGTCGACGTTGCCTTCGTAGATGTCCAGCAGCAGCTCGGCGCGGCTCGCGAGCGCCGCGTCGTCGACGAACTCCCAGCCCGCCTCACCCGGCCGCGCGATGCCCGCCATCCTGCCCTGGGCATCCACGTAGATCGCCTGGGCCAGGCCCCAGTAGAGCGTGCGGACCTGGAGCTTCTGGTCGCCACCCACCGGGCGGGTCTCCGCCACGAAGGTCGCCGTGCCGTTGAACTTCTCCGCCTGCGCCAGCACACCGAGCACGTTCATGAGCCGCTGTCCCAGCGGAACCTGCGTCTGCTCGGGCGAATCGGGAATCTGCACGAGCAGCGGCTCGAGCCGCCGCTGGAGGGGCTCGGGAAGCTGCGGGACGAGCGCTCGGACCTGTTCCTCGAGCACGACGATCCGATCCTCGAGCGCGCGCGCCGCGCGCTGATACTCACCACGCTCGAGCAGCAGATCCCGCCGCTCCTCGTCGGCCCCCGCGCTGGATTCCTCGTACTCCGCGATCTCCGCACGAAGCGCGTCCCGCTCCCGGGCGAGGAGGTCCCGGGAAGCCTGGAGCAGCTCCTTGTCGACGAGCCATTCGGAGCGCTCCTTCGAGGCGATCTGCCGGGCCTCGACCCAACGCTCCATCTTCGCGCGGTAGTCGGCCACGTTGGACTCCGCCCCCGCCGTCGCGGCGGAGATCAGCGCAGACGGGAGGATCAGAAGCAGGACGGGGAATCCGATTGCGACGAGGCGTCGAACGCGGATGGACCGAATCTCGGGATGATTCATGGCGATCTCGCTGATGTAGAAGGAAGCTTTGCGCGAGTCCGATTTGTACCAAGTCGATTCGAAGGGATCTGTAGGGCTGCAGCGATCCTCACCAATTCGTCACGCTCGCGTCGCGTTCATGACAGATAAGAGGCGACCGCCGCGCGGCGCCGATCCGTGAACCCGAAAAGACGAGGAGCTCATTTGAGAGGATCCACGCCGATTCGTCACACAGACGTCATACGGGAATGCTTTCGTGCGGGCGGAGATCGCCATGTCCCCCGAAGAAACGGATCCCGCAACAGCCCTCCTCGTCGATGCCGATCTCCAGAGTCTCGAAGCCCTCGAGAAGCAGGCGAAGGAGTGCAAGCTCGAGCCGATGGTGGCCGGCTCGGTCGCGGAGGCCATCGAGCTCGCCGAGCGCCACCAGCCGCGGCTCGTCGTCAGCGAGCTCATACTGCCCGATGGCTCGGGCTTCGCGCTCTGCCGACGCTTGCGCGAGAGCTCGCGCTGCGCGCAGATTCCGATCCTGCTCCTGAGTCGCTGGTCGCTCGAGGAGGACCGGATCCTGGCCTTCGAATGCGGTGCCGACGACTTCGTGGCCAAGCCCTTCTTCGCCCGGGAGCTCGCCTCGCGGTTTCGGGCGGTCCTGCGACGGAGCGTGGTCGCGCCGACCGGCCTCGATGAACAGGGCGCTGGTCGGGTGCGCGGGTCGGAGCCCCTGGCGATCGAGCTCGATCAGGCCCGGGTCTTCGTGGCCGGCGCCCCCGTCTCCCTCACGCCTCGGGAATTCGCCCTGTTGGGGGCCCTCGTGCGCCGACGGGGTCGGGTGCTCACGCGGGAGGAGCTGATCGACCAGGCATGGAGCGATGGCGAGGGGCCGAGCGCGCGCAGCGTCGATGCCCACGTGAAGAGCCTGCGGCGCAAGCTCGGCGAGTCCCGGGAGGCGATCGAGACCGTCCGGGGGCTGGGCTACCGCTTCTCGGAGTCGCGGATCCCGCTGATCGACGGTGACCGCTGAGGAGATCGATAGGGAGACCGATGACAAGTCGCCGCCGATCCGGGACCATCCGGCTCCCATGGCTCTCACCTGCGGCATCGTCGGCCTTCCCAACGTCGGGAAGAGCACCCTCTTCAACGCCCTCACGGCCGCCGGCATCCAGGCCGAGAACTACCCGTTCTGCACGATCGAGCCCAATACGGGCGTCGTCATCGTGCCGGATCCGCGTCTCGACGCGCTGCAGGCGCTCGTCCGCTCCCAATCGGTCGTCCCGACCACGATCGAGTTCGTCGACATCGCCGGCCTCGTAAAGGGCGCCTCGAAGGGCGAGGGCCTGGGCAACCAGTTCCTCGGCAACATCCGCGAGACGACGGCCATCGTGCACGTCGTCCGCTGCTTCGAGGACGAGAACGTCGTCCACGTCGACGGGGCCCCGGATCCCGTCCGGGACGTCGAGACGATCGAGATCGAGCTCGGCCTGGCGGACCTCGAGACCGTCGAGAAGCGGATCGATCGCGTTCGCCGCGTGGCGAAGTCCGGCGACAAGCAGGCACGGGCGGAGCTCGAGCTCTTCGAGGCCCTGCGCGACCATCTCTCCGCGAGCCGCCCCGCGCGCAGCTTTCCCGTCCCGGACGCGCTCGTGCCTGCCCTGCGCGAGGCCCATCTGCTGACGGCCAAGCCCGTCCTCTACGTCGCCAACGTCGACGAGGCGGCACTGCTCTCGGGCAACGCCTTCAGCGAAGCCCTCGAGCGCTACGCAGCCGAGCAGGCCGCCGAGCGGGCCGAAGGACACGCC
This sequence comes from uncultured Spirochaetaceae bacterium, assembly GCA_964457385.1. Taxonomy (GTDB): domain Bacteria; phylum Myxococcota_A; class UBA9160; order UBA9160; family UBA4427; genus UBA4427. The sequence goes on along the minus strand of CAYWGW010000063.1, from coordinate 11,873 downwards.
GACGTCGTCCGCATCTGCGGCAAGGTGGAGGCCGAGCTCTCGGAGCTCGACGAGGCGGACAAGCGCGAGTTCCTGGCGGATCTGGGCATCGAGGAGCCGGGGCTCCACCGTCTGATCCGCGCGGCCTACTCACTGCTCGAGCTCGTCACCTTCTTCACGGCGGGCCCGAAGGAGATCCGAGCCTGGACGATCCGCCGCGGCATGACCGCACCCCAGGCCGCCGGCGAGATCCACTCCGACTTCGAGAAGCATTTCATCCGCGCCGAGGTGACCCCCTTCGACCGCTACATCGAGCTCGGCGGCGAGGCGGGGGCCAAGGCGAAGGGCGCGATGCAGGTCGAGGGCAAGGACTACATCGTGAAAGACGGCGACGTGATCTACTTCCGGACGAGCGCCTGATGGCGGGACGCAATGGAAGACAGATGACCCCCGAAGAGGTGCTCGCAACGCAGTTCGGCGGTCCCGACGACGGCGTCTTCACCGACGGCTCCGCGGACCCGAATCCGGGCCCGGGCGGTTGGGGCTGGGTCTGGGTCGAGAAGGGCGAGATCCAGGCCCAGGGTCACGGCCGCGCTCCCGACACGACCAACAACCGGATGGAGCTCCGGGCCCTGATCGAGGCCTACAAGACGATCCCCGAGGATCGCGAGCTGGTCGTCTACTCGGACAGCGAGCTCTGCGTGAAGACGATCAACGAGTGGGCCGCGGGCTGGGAGCGGCGCGGCTGGAAGCGCAAGGCCGGGCCGGTCAAGAACCTCGACCTCGTGAAGGAACTCTACGCGCTGGCGCGCTCGCGGCCCCGCGCCCGCCTGCGCTGGATCCGCGCCCACGAGGGATCACGCTGGAACGAGTACGCCGACGCCCTGGCCG
>CAYWGW010000063.1:0-10903 GCA_964457385.1 uncultured Spirochaetaceae bacterium | reverse complement strand
CCGCCGGCCGAGAAGCTCGTGCCGAAGGTCTGCACCAGGCTCAGGACCTGCGCCATCCCCGACTGGACGAGCTCGGGCGTGAGCGACGAGATCGGATGCAGGAAGGTCGCGAAGACGACGTCCTCCGAGATCGAATAACGCGCATCCAGCGTCGAGTGGAAATTCGCCTGCAGCAGGAGCGGAAGCACTCGTGAATCGAGGGTGCTCGCCCTCGCGATCGGGGCGACGAAGCGCATTCGGTCGTTCGCGGCGTCGCTGATGCAGTAGAGCTGGATGCCGTCGACCACGGTCTCGATCGCGCCCGGTGGACCGGTGATCGCCTCGACGTGCTCGGCGAAGAGCATCTCGAGGCGCGCCTGATCCATCGGCCCGCCGCCGTCGGCCCCCGAGGCCTCCATCATGGCGGGAGCTGAAGAGGAGGAGGGCAGCAGCGCGCAGCCCGCGCCCGCGCCGGTCGCGGCCAGGGCGACCAGAGTCGGAAGGAGTCGTCGGATCTTCATGTTCAGCGGGCTGCCTTCTTGCCTGCGGTCTTCTTTGCTGAGGGAGTCGACTCGCGGGCAGAGTGTTTCGTGGCGGGTGGAACCCCTGTCTTGCCGAGCTGGGCGATGCGCCTGAACTCCCGGGCGCTGATCGGGACGACCGAGAGTCGTCCGCGCCGCACGAGGGCGATGTCCTCGAGCTGGGGATCGGCCTTGATCGTCGCCAGCGATACGGGCTCCGCGAAGGGCGTGCGTGGCGCCAGGTCGACGACCAGCCAGCGCGGATCCTCGGCGGTCGGATCGGGATAGGACTCGGCGACGACCTCGGCGATGCCGACCACCTCCTTGCCTTCGTTCGAGTGATAGTAGAGAGCGAGGTCGCCGCGCTTCATGGCGGCGAGGTTGTTGCGGGCCTCGTGGTTCCGGACGCCGTCCCAGTAGGTCCCCCCGTCGCGAACGAGATCTTCCCAGGAGTACTTGTACGGCTCCGATTTCACGAGCCAGTAGCCGCGCGCCATCGTCCCCTTCCTTTCCCTTTCCGGCCGCACCGCGGCCTCGGCAGTACCGCAGCTTCCGTGACCCCACGGCCATGCTGCCCCGAGCCGCCCACGAGCTGCCCGCGAGCCGCCGCCCGCGAACCGACTAACGAAGCTCTTCCGGCGTCCGGCGCACCCGCACGGCGTATGCCACCTGCGCCGCGATCGGACGCGTCAGCAGGCGACTCGCCAGGTTGATCCGGAGCCAGTCCAGCCAGCCGACGATGACCGAGGGCTGCTGTCCCAGGGCGGCGAGCCCGCGGCGCGCGATCTGCTCCGGGCGCTCTCCGGGATGGGCGACCTCGCCCGCCCGTTCCTGGAACTCGCTCTCGGTCGCACCGGGCTCCAGCACACCCACGTCGATGTTGCTCGCCCGCAGCTCCGCCCACAACGCCTCGCCCAGGGAGAGCTGGAAGGCCTTGGTCGCGGCGTAGACCGCGTGCAGCGGTAGCGGCAGATGGCCGGCGATCGAGCCGGTGAAGAGGATCGCGCCCCGGCCACGCTCGCGCATGCCCTGCACCAGCGCATGGGACAGGACGAGGGGCGCCTCGCAGTGGACCGCGACCAGCGCCCGCAGCCGCTCGCCCTCGAGCAGATCGAAGCGGCCGACCCGCCCCAGCCCCGCGTTGTTGACGAGCAATCCAACCTCGAGATCCGCCACCGCCGCCAGCAGCGCCGCCGGCCCCGACGACTGCGACAGATCCGCCACCACGACCCGCGTCTCGATCCCGAAGTCGCGTTCGAGCTCGCTCGCCAGGGCCGTGAGACGCTCCTCGCGACGGGCGCTCAAGACGAGATTCAGGCCCTCGGTGGCGATCTGTCTCGCGAGCGCTGCTCCGATTCCGGAGGAGGCGCCGGTCACCAGCGCCCAGCGCCCGTAGCGCGCCGACAGCTCCAGGCTCTTCGGCGCGAAGTGATCCCGCGCATTCCAGAAGGCGTAGGTCAAACCGACGAAGGGGGCGGCCGGGATCAGCCCGAGCACCACGCCGGTGAAGCCGCCCTGCTCCAGGGCCGTCCACAGGAACATGCTGAAGGCCACCTGGGCCACGTAGGCCGGCGCCCAGAACGCCATCCAGGGCCTTCGACGTCGGAAGCCGTAGACCGCGGCGGCGTAGACGAACCAATGGGGAATCGCGAGCAGCTTCGCCCAGAACCCATGGAAGAGCAGGCCGAACCAGACCTCCTCGTCCGCCGCCATCGGCTTCATGAAGAAGTCCCAGGGCACATAGACGAAGGCCATCCAGGCGCTGAAGATCATCGCCGCGCTCATCCACCAGGGACGGTCACGGAAGACGTCGTAGAGCCATTCGCGCATCGAAGCTCCTCGGGCGGATCGCTGCGGGAACGTAACTGATCCGCACCGGACCGCGCGCTGCGCCCCGACCCGCGCGGTTCATCGGCTCGCTTGCCAGCCCGGTTGGGGAGGGGCCCGGTCGACCGGATCGTGTGGCGGCGGGGCGGACCGGATCGTCGACTGGCGGGCCGACCCGTCGAGCCGGCTCAGGCGCCGGGTCGCTCGCTCGTCGGGCTAGCCGGAGTGAGCGGAAAGTAGAAATGGAAGCTGCTCCCCACTCCCAGCTCGCTCTCGACGTCGATCATCCCGCCCGCCTCGCGCAGGACCGCCGCCGCTGTCGCCAGTCCGAGTCCAGTCCCTACACTCTCAGTCTTCGTCGTGAAGAAGGGCTCGAAGATCCGGTCCCGGGTCGCGGGGTCGATGCCGCAGCCGTCGTCCCGGGCGCTGAGCCGCAGATGAGGCCCCGGCACGAGGGGCAGTACCCTCGCTGCGGCGCCGCCTCCGTCGCCTGTCTCTCCCCCCTTGCCCGCATTGCCGTCCCCGGCCATATTGCCCCCCTCGCCCGTCCGGCTCCGGTCGCGTCCGTCGGTATCGATTTCGACGATCCGCGACGCCAGCGAGAAGCAACCCCGTCCGCGTCCGCTCTCGGTCACGGCGTCGCGCGCGTTCGACGCCAGATTCAGCAGCAGCTGCTCCAGCCGGGTCGGATCGACCCGGATCGGCGGAGCCCCGTCCTCCAGATCGAGCTCCAGGCGCACACGCTCGCCCAGCACCCGCTCGATCATCGGCGAGAGCCCGCGGATCGTCTCGGCGAGATCGAGCCTCTCGACACCGGCCGGTCGCCGACGCCCAAAGGCCAGCACCTGATCGACCAGCCGGGTCGCCCGGATGGCCGCACCCTCGATCTCCGCCAGCTCCGAACGACCGGGCGCACCCGCCGGCAGCTCGAGCCCGAGCAGCTCCGCATAGCCGAGGATCGCCGTCAGCACGTTGTTGAAATCGTGAGCCACCGAGCTGGCCACGACTCCGAGGGTCTCCATGCGTTCATCGTGGAGCTGCTGGGCGTGGCTCGTCTCGAGCGCGCGAGCCAGACGTCGGCGCTCGAGAAACGAGGCCAATAGGTCGCCGACCCGGCCCGCGCGCTCGAGGCGGGTGGTGGCGCCACGGGCCGGGCGCATTCCCAGATCGATCTGGAAGGCCCCGAGCAGCCCGCTCGAGCCGATGCAGGGGACGAGCCAGGACCGACCAACCACACACCAGCCCGACCCGCCGCCACCGGTCGACAGGTCCGTCTCGGATCGGGATCGGGATCCGAGTTCCACCGTTGCCCCACGCCGCAGCGTCGCCATGTTCTCGGGCAAATCGATTCCGTACCCGGCCGAACGACCGGGCACGCCCGTGGCGGCCCGAAGCGCCTGGGCGTCGGTCGGCCCGGACAGATCGAGAAAGGAGACGTGCAGCGCCGACAGAGCCTGCAACAGCGTCTCGACCGCTTCCCGGATCGCCTCGTCCGCGCGCTCGACCGGAAGGCGGGCCAGACGCCGGGAGAGGGCCGCAATCCGATCGTCGAAATCGGGCCGGGGCCGCGGGGGCTGCGCTCCCTGCTCATGCCTCGGTGTCCCCTCGATCCCGCTGCTCCGCATCATCCCCCAGCCCTCCCGCGCGTTTCCGCCGAGTCGTCCCTGGTGGATCCTCTCGTCGCCTGGGGAAGCGCGCTTGAGTGCGACCGGAAAGTTGCGCTGAGATTGGAATGTGTGCCCGGGGCGTCGCTCGGCCGATCCCCGCAGAGCGCCCCGGGTCTTTGCCCGAGCTACGGCGATCCCGCCGGACAAGCGGTGCCTCTCGCTGCTCGGTATTCTTGCCCGTCATGGGCAGCGTCTACGGCACTCTCTTCCGGATCTCGACCTTCGGCGAATCCCACGGCGGCGGCGTCGGGGTCGTCGTCGAGGGCTGTCCACCGCGTCTGCCGATCGACGTCACCGAGATCCAGCGTGATCTCGATCGCCGACGCCCCGGCCAGAGCCGCCTCACGACTCCGCGACAGGAGGCCGACCGCGCCGAGATCCTCTCCGGCGTCTTCGAGGGCAGGACGCTGGGCAGCTCGATCGCGATCCTGGTTCGCAACCAGGATGCCCGCCCGAGCGCCTACGAAGAGATGCGTGACGTCTATCGCCCGTCCCACGCCGACTACACGACCGAGGCCAAGTACGGCATCCGCAACTGGCAGGGCGGCGGTCGCGCCAGCGCCCGGGAGACGATCGGACGGGTCGCGGCGGGGGCCATCGCGCGCAAGCTTCTCCACCAGGCCGCGGGCATCGAGGTGCTCGCCTGGGTCCGACGCGTCCAGGACATCGACTCGAAGGTCGATCCCGAGACGGTCGGCCAGGGCGAGATCGACGCGAACGACGTCCGTTGCCCCGATGCCGACGCCGCAGAGAAGATGTACGCGCGGATCGACGAGATGCGGCGGCGCGGCGATTCGGTGGGCGGCGTCGTCGAATGCGTGGCGCGCGGCGTGCCGGCGGGGCTCGGGGAGCCCGTCTTCGACAAGCTCGAGGCGGATCTCGCCCGCGCCATGCTCTCCCTCCCGGCCGCCAAGGGCTTCGAGATCGGTTCGGGCTTCGAAGGCATCGGGCTCACCGGCAGCGAGCATAACGATCCCTTCTACACCGACGCCGAGGGCCGCACCCGAACCGCCTCCAACCGCTCCGGCGGCGTCCAGGGCGGCATCAGCAACGGCGAGTCGATCCTGCTGAGGGTCGCCTTCAAACCGGTGGCGACCGTACGCCTGCCCCAGCAGACCGTGAACCGCGCCGGCGAGTCCGTCACCCTCGAGGCGGGCGGCCGCCACGATCCGTGTGTGCTACCGCGGGCGGTACCGATGGTCGAGGCGATGGTCTGTCTCACGCTGGCGGATCATTGGCTGCGGCAACGAGCGGTCGACGTGCTGCACGACTGACGTAGGCTCTGCACTTCATGCGCGCTCGTCTTCACGCACGCCTCGATACCGCAGACCGCCCGGCTTCCCCGCCGCCCGCCCGCGTGGTCGCGCCCCAATGAGCGAGAGCGGTCGCCGGATCCGCCTCGGCACGAAGCTGGCCTTCGGCATCGGTCAGCTCGCCGAGGGCATCAAGAACTACGGCCTCAGCACCTTCCTGCTCCTCTACTACAACCAGGTGCTCGGAATGTCGGGGTCCCTGGCCGGGCTGGCGATCTTCGTGGCCCTGCTCTTCGACGCAGTCTCGGACCCGGTAGCCGGCTCGGTGTCGGACAACTGGAGCTCGCGCTGGGGACGGCGACACCCGTTCATGTACGCCTCGGCGCTGCCCCTGGCCCTGGGCTTCTACTTTCTCTTCGCACCGCCCGCAGGGCTGGGCGAGCTCGGGCTCTTCGTCTGGCTCACCCTCTTCCTTGTGATCACCCGAGGCGCCATGACCCTCTACCACGTCCCGCATCTGGCCCTGGGCGCGGAGCTCAGTGACGACTACGAAGAGCGCACGAGCATCGTCGCCTGGCGCACCGTCTTCGGCGTGCTGGGACAGATGGTGATGGTGATCGTGGCATTCTCATTCTTCTTCGTGGACACACCGGAGCGTGCCGGTACGCTGGTGGCCGCCGCCTATCCACCCTTTGCGCTCACCTGCGGCGTTCTCATGGCGCTGACCATCTGGGGATCGGCGCTGGGGACCCACGACCAGATTCCGTATCTGAAGCCGGTCACGGTGGCGCCCGGGCGGCTCCCGCTCCGGGGTGTGCTGATCCGGGTCTTCCGGGATCTGGCCGAGGCCGTCAGGAGCGCCTCCTTCCGCTGGCTCTTCGCCGGGGTGCTGATCGTCTTCGTGATGGTGGGCGTCCAGAGCGCTCTCAACCTCTACATGGGCAACTACTTCTGGGAGCTCGACTCCGGCGGGCTGCGCTGGCTCACCCTGGCCACGCCGGTGGGCTTCCTGCTGGGAGCCCCCTTCACCCGGGCGCTCAACCGACGCTTCGACAAGAAGCCGAGCCTGGTGATGGGGACGGCCTGGTATGCGGTCTTTCAGCTGAGCCCGCCCGTGCTGCGCCTGATCGGACTCTTTCCCGGAAACGACCACACGCTGCTCTTGCCGCTCCTGGTCGGCATGAGCGTGGCGGGTGGCGTCGGCGTGGTGCAGGCCATCGTGAGTGCCGGCTCGATGATGGCCGACATCGCCGACGAGCACGAGCTGAAAACCCATCGCCGCCAGGAGGGCATCTTCTTCGGCGCGCTGGCCTTCTCCGGCAAGGGCGCCTCCGGGCTCGGCAACCTGATCGGCGGTGTGGGCATCGACCTGATCGCCTTCCCCGTCGGCGCGGTGCCGGGAGAGGTGGACCCGGCGGTACTCGTACGGCTCGGGCTGCTCTACGGACCGGTCGTGATGGGCTTCGCCGCGGCAGCGGTCTGGTGTTATGGGCACTGTGGACTCACCCGGAATCGACACACGGAGGTGTTGACCGAGCTGGCCCGTCGCCGCAATCCGGATCCCCTCGGCGACTAGCGGTTCAGCCGTTCACAGGCCGGCCTCCGCCTTGGCCTGCTGATGAATCGCCAGCGCCTGGCCATCCGCCAACACGAACCGGATCTGCTGCAGCCGCTCCAGAGCCGGCAGGGTCTCTCGAACGGCCTCCATCGCCACCCGGGCGGCCTCCGCCATCGGATAGCCGAAAGCGCCGGTGGAGATCGCGGGAAAGCCGACGCTCTCCAGCGCCTTCTCCTCCGCCAGCGTCAGCGCGTTCCGGTAGCACTCCGCCAACAGCCGGTCCGAGGGACGATCCACACCGTAGACCGGCCCCAGGCAGTGGATGACATGGGGATTGGGCAGGCCGTGCCCGGCGGTCAGGACCGCCTCGCCCGGCCGGATGGGCGCCAGCGGTTGGCACTCCTCCGCCAGGGCCGGGCCGGCCGCCCGATGGATGGCCCCCGCGACGCCGCCACCGGGCATCAGCTGCGCGTTCGCCGCATTGACCACGGCGGCCAGGTCGGGCTGTCGGACGATGTCGCCCTGGAGACAACTGATCTGCACCGTCATCGCCGAGTCCTCCTTTGCGTGGGGTTGGATGATTGGATTGGGTTGGATGCCTGGATGGGCTTGGATGTGCGGGGCAGGCCCATGAAATCGAAATCCGGCTCCGGCGTCCGGCCGTCCAGGATGTCGACCAGCGCCCGGGCGGAGCCGCAGGCCAGGGTCCATCCCAGCGTCCCGTGGCCCGTATTCAGATAGAGATTGTCCAGGGCGCTGCGCCCGATCCGGGGAAGACTCGACGGCGTCGAGGGACGCAGCCCCGCCCACGGCTCCGCCGCCTCCCAATCGCCCGCATCGGGCATGACGGCGGCAGCACGGCGCAGGATGGCGCGGCAGCGGGCCGGAGCCGGCGTCCGGTCATGGCCGCCGAGCTCTGCAGTTCCCGCGACCCGGATCCGATCCCCCAGCCTGGAGTAGACCAGCTTGTACTCATCGTCGATCAGGCTGACCTCCAACGCCGCGTCGGCGTTCTTCACGGGTACGGTCACCGAGTAGCCCTTGATCGGGTAGACGTGGAGCCGCAGGCCCAGGGGTGCCGCCAGAAACCGACTGTCGCTTCCCAGGCAGAGCACATAACGATCCGCCTGCCAACGAGCAGGCCGCCCACGCTCGACGACCCGCACTCCAGCGATCCGCCGCCCGATCGGCTCCAGGGCCCGCACCTCGGTGTCGTAGCGAAAGTCGACTCCAGCCTGATCCGCCCGCTCCGCCAGCCTCTCAGAGAAGAGGAAAGCGTCCCCGGATTCGTCCTCGGGCGTGAAGGTCCCACCCGCCAGATTCCGCTCGATCGGCTTCAGGGCGGGCTCGATGCCCACGACCTCGTCGGCTGCGACGATCCGACGATCGCAACCGGCCTCCCGCATGATCCGAGCAGGCTCCATGGCCCGCCGAAGCTCGCTCTCGCACGTGTAGAAATGAAGGATGCCCCGGCTGCGCTGGTCGTAGTCGAGCTTCAGCTCTCGCCGCAGGTCCTGGAGACTGGACCTGCTGTAGAGGCCCAGCCCGATCAGTCGGATCAGGTTGTGGTCCCGGCGCCCGGGCGTGCATTCACGCAGAAAGCGCAGCACCCAGCGCCACTGCTCCGGATCCAGCTGCGGCCGCAGGCGAAGTGGCGCATCGTCGCGGGTCAGTCCGCGCAGGACCTTCCAGGGCGTCGAGGGATTCGCCCAGGGCTCGGCGTGGGAGACCGAGATCTGCCCGCCGTTGGCGTAGCTCGCCTCCCGTGCCGGTCCTGCGTTTCGATCGACGACCGTGACCTGATGACCCGCCTGCCGCAGATACCAGGCCGTCGTCACACCGATGATGCCTGCGCCGAGCACCATGACGTGCATCGAAGAATCCCCGTCCTTCGATTCTAGCCCCTCCGGCCGGTCGCATCGCGTGAACCTGCCCCGCGAGCGATGCGCGAGCGAAGGGGCGCTCCCCGCTTGGCCGCGTTTCAGAAGCTCTTCTGCCACCCCACGACGACCATCCAGTCGTTCTCGAGCTGCGGCCCATCGAGGTTGCGGTAGACCGGGAGCAGCACCTCCGCCGCGAGACGATGCTCACCCAGGGGTCCGAGGGGCACGACCACGTTCACGCCGGGCGCCAGATCGATCTCGCTGCCTCCGCGAAGGTCGGGATCCGCGGTGGGGATCTGGGCGGGGTTCAACAACGGGTCCGCGCCCGAGTAGTCAGCCCAGACGCTGCCCTTGATCCGAAAGGAGGTCGAGAGCCAGTCGAGCCAGCTCCACTGCGCCCAGGCCGTCCCCTCGAAGCGATCTCCCACACGGTAGTCGTTGTCGTTGGTGTCGAGATGGATCTTTCCGAGCGCCTGGGCACCCCACGACCCACGCCCGAGCTTCCCCGTATACGTGAGCCCCGGAATCACCGAATAGCTACCCGATCCGATCTGCATCGGATAGGGCAGACGACGCTTCTGGAAGCCCTGCATCGGGACGGGGACGAAATCCTTGCGATCGATGTCGCCCGTCGGAAAACCGAACCCTGCATTCAGATGCAGGTGATGGACCTCGTCCTCCCACAGCCGCAGCAGGCCCGAGACCTCGAGGTCGCCGATGCCGTCGGCATCGGTCTGGAAGCGAACGCCCATGACGTTCACGTGATCCATCGACTTCTCGACGTAGGGCAGCATCACCATCAACGTCAGCCAGTCGACGGGCGCGTACATCGCCCCGAACATGTGCATGTCGACGTCCATGTCGGTCGGCGTCGCCGCAAAGCCACGAGCCAGGACGGCGCCGGGGGAGAGGCCATTGGTACCATCCCGGTTTCCGTCCATGCGCATCCGCATGTAGCGGTAGGACAGCATCACCTCGCCCTGCGCGTGCATGTGATCGCCCATCACTCCGATCGGAGCGTGGCCATCGGCTCGCGTCTCGACGTTCTCGAAGGGATGGGATCTCGCGAGCGTCGGGAGGACCATCAGGAGTGCTGCGAGAAGCGTTTCGACCGATCTCGATCGCATCGTCGGATCTCCCACCGCGACCGACTCGGCCGACAGGAAGGGGAGCGTGGCCCGTGCAACCCAGCCCGGTCGCGACGCTCCGTTTGCTACGACGATGGCAAGGATTCGGGTCCCGGGCGCGCGGCGATTTGTCGCAGCGACCGCTTGCTCGCTCGTCTGGCACGAGCTTCGCGATACGGAGCGGCGCGGCTTCCGGCCGGGGGGAAGCGGCCGGCGATCGAGGTGGCTCTGAAAGACGAAGTCACGAGCGAAGCGGGTTCCCGAGGAAGTCCGAGAGCGAGCGGTCCGCATGGTTTCCGAACACGGCGAACAGTACGGCTCCCAGTGGGAGGCAATCCGCTCGATCGCCGCGAAGATCGGCTGTTTGGCGGAGAGCCTCCAGAACCGGGTGCGGCGAGTCGAGATCGACTCGCCGGGGAGAGCGAGGCGCCGGGCGTCGCTTCGAGAGCACCTCGCGCGCGGAGGCTCAGCTCGTACTCGCGGCGTCGAGCGCCCGCGCCAGGGCATGGCGCCGTGACTCGACGAGGGGCTGAGCGCTCCCTGAAATCGCGCCCTTATCCCGCCTCCGGCGCTCTTGCCTTTCAGGTGTACCCCACGACCCCATCCTCTCAAAAAATGGAGCCTCCGGGATTCCCGGGGCGGTTCAGGGCTGTACGGGGACTTCGCCTTGAGGAGTTCACCTATTGGGTGTACTCTCCCGCGGCTGGTCTTCCGGGTCACGATCACCAGGCTCGCGGAGAAGCAGCTCCGCAAGCTTCCACGGCATATCGTGGACAACCTGATGATCTGGGTTGCAGCCGTCGAGAACGATGGTCTCGAAGAGGTACGCAAGGTCCCCGGCTACCACGATGAGCCGTTGAGGGGCGACCGAGCCGGCCAGCGGTCCATCCGACTGAGCCGTGCGTACCGAGCCATCTACGAGATCAAGGAAGACACGGCCAGGTTCGTGTCCGTCGAAGAAGTCAGCAAGCACGGGTATTGAGGGAGGCATCGATGCGCAAGACCAGGAGGAAGAGATCCGAAGCGATGAAGCTGCTGGAGGAGATCTCGGGCGGTCCGCTCACCCTGGGCAGGGCCATCGAGTCCAT
>CAYWGW010000062.1:16797-17527 GCA_964457385.1 uncultured Spirochaetaceae bacterium | reverse complement strand
GAGGCGGCGAAGATCGCGCCCTCAGCGCCCGCATCTTCGAGGCCAACGAGCTCGCCCAGGCGCTCTACCGCGAGTCGCTGGGTGCGCCCGAGGCGGAGACGGCCCGGGCCTATCTCGCTGCCCGGGGTCTGGACGAATCGGACGCGGAACGCTTTGGCATCGGATTCGCGCCGGCTCGCTGGGACGCCGTCGCCGAGCGGCTTCGCGCCGCGCGCATCCCGGGAGAGATCGGAGCGGAGGCCGGGCTGCTGGCGGAGCGGCAGTCCTCGTCCGGCTACTACGATCGGCTGCGGGGACGCCTCACCTTCCCGATCCAGGACATCCGCGGCCGCGTGATTGGATTCGGCGGCCGCGCGCTCGAGCCCGATCAGGAGCCGAAATACCTGAACACGCCGGAGACCCCGGTCTTCCACAAGCGCCAGGCTCTCTACGGCCATCCCGATGCACTCGAAGCAATTAGGCGGGCGCAACGCATCATCCTCTGTGAAGGTTATTTCGATCGCATTGCCTTCGCGCGTGCGGGCCTCGGCGAGGCGCTCGCGACCTGCGGCACCGCCCTCACTCCCGATCACGGCGTCCAGCTCCGCCGCCGCGCGCGGGAAGTCGTGCTGATCTTCGATGGCGACGAGGCGGGCCGTCGGGCTACCGAGAAGGCGTTGGCGATCCTGCTGCCGTCGGGCCTGCGGATTCGGGCGGCCTTCATTCCCGGCGGCGCGGATCCCGATGACCT
>CAYWGW010000062.1:0-16787 GCA_964457385.1 uncultured Spirochaetaceae bacterium | reverse complement strand
AAGGACCGGAAGCACTGCGGCGACTCGTAGACGAGGCGACCGACGCCCTCGAACTCGCGACTCGCGATGCGGTACGTCATGGCATCGCGACCCCCGACCAGAAAGCCGACGCGGTGGCACGGGTCGCGCCGCTGGTGGCGCGCGTGGCGGACGCCGTCTCCCGGGACGAGTACACGCGGCGGCTTGCACTGGCAGTCGGTGCATCGCCGGCTGCGGTGGCGACACTGATTCGCGACGCGGTGCGTAGTCCCGGTCTGACGCCTCGCGTCGATGCCGAATCTCTGGGACTCGCTCGATCCCGCCTGGACACACCCGAGGACCGGCAGCTTCGCGCGCTCGCGCGCCTGTGTCTGTTGCGGCCGGATCTGCTGAGCGACGAGAATGCACTTCGGATGCACGAGCTGCTTCCCGCCGGGCCCTGGAAAGCGATCATCAACGAGATCGTCGAGGCGGTTGCGGACGCAGATGGGCTCGGGAGCGCCGGCGACGACGCGAAGATTGATCCATTTGCCATCGAAACGCGGCTCGACGAGGATGCACGGCTTCGCCTGCGGGAAATAGCGGTCGACGGCTCGCCGATCGACTCGGAGCGGCCGGCGTCGCAGGTGCTCGAGGATCTGATTCGTTGGTTCGACGATCGACGTCGTTCGGCGCGTGGCCAGGATCTCAGCCGGCGCCTTCGCGATCGTCCCGAGGATCACGAGTCACTTCTCGCGGAGAAACAGGCACTCCTTCTCGAGCGCCGAGTGCGCATGGGGATCGGCACCGACGGGGGGAGGCACGTCGGCGCGAAGGGACCGGGTTCGTGATCCGGCACGATGACACGACGGCTGATGACACGACGGCTGGAGATGGGGAAAACGATCGTTGAAGCGGAATTCCGATGCGCGCTCGCGAAGTGCTCAGGTGCTGCGGCGAAGTCGCGTCATCGGAAGTAGAGTTGCAGAGCCCAAGGAGGACCCCCCATGGCCTCGAACGCGCCCACTGGACAAGCTGCTGCCCGAGACGATGCCGGCTCGAAGAAGGGGGTGCTCGAGCCCGCGCCGGTTGCCGACGCCGAGGCCACCGAGCCCGGAGCCCGAGAGGAACGCCTTCGCGCGAAGCCTGCGGGCACGAATCGCGCGAAAGGTGAGAACGGTACGCCTCGATCGAAGAGCAGCGCGATCGGCGACACCCGCGCCCAACGCAGCTCGACTAGCGCTCAACCCGGCTGCACCAATTCCGTCCAGAGCTCGGGTAAGACTGCCGGCAAGAACGCCGGCAAGAACGCCAGCAAGAAGACGTGCAAGGCCGCTGGGCCCGGGTCTCCTGGTCGCCGCGCCGCCAGGGTGACGAGTGTGAAGGTGGAGCGCGCGAAGTCCGATGCGGGCGGTGATCGGAACGAGACTCCGCTCGCCCGGGAAGCGTTGCTCGAGACGCCTTCGATCCGAAAGCTGCTCGACGTCGGGCGCACCAAGGGCGAGGTCGACCGCCAGGATCTGCGCCAGGCCTTCGATGCCGCCTCGCTCGGCAAGGCGGATCTCGACGGGGTGCTCTCGTTGCTGCGCGAGCACGACATTCCCCTCGCGCGCTCCGAGGCCCCGCCGCAGGCGCCGATTCGGAAGGCGGCCAGACGGGGCGCGGTGAGCGCGAGCGGCGGGGCTGCGGCGGATCCGGTGCGCGTCTATCTACGCGAGATGGGACAGGTCTCGCTTCTGACCCGCGAGGGCGAGGTCGAGATCGCCCGGCGAATCGAGGCCGCCGTCGATGCGCATCTCGCCGCCCTCATCGGCAACGTCTACGGGCTGCGTCGGATGGTCGAGATGGGCGATCTCGTGCGCCAGGACAAGATCGAGCTCGGCAAGGTGATCGACGGGCTCGATGAGGAGAGCGCTCCACCCGTCGAAGGAGTCCGGAAGCGATTCCTGGCGGCGATGACGCGTCTCGCTCGGATCGAGAAGAAGCTGGCCTCCCAGCGGGCGAAGCTCGCCGATCCGAAGTTGGGTAAGACCAGGCGGGAGGCCTGCCTGGCCGAGATCGCGGCCGACTACGACCAGGCAGCCAAGCTGCTCCGCAAGCAGCGGGTGACGCGGGATCGATACGAGGAGCTCGACCGCTGTCTGCGCGAGCTCACCGAGAGCCACCGACTGCTCGACGAGCGGGTGGGACAGCTGGCGCGACTCCATGGACTCGACAGCGAAGAGCTGAGAATCCTGCTGGAGCAATCCGGTCGGCAGACCGCCGGAGGCAAGCAGGCGATCGAACGCCTGGGCGGCGATCCCGAGAAGATCCAGGAGATCGCGAGGCAGCTCGCCCATATCGATCAGTTCCGGACCCGTCTGGAGGAGGAGTCGGGGCTCTCACTCGTCGAGGTGGAGCAGATTCTCGACCGGGTCGACTCCGCTGCACAGCACGCCCAGGAGGCGAAGAGCGAGCTGATCGAGGCCAATCTCCGACTCGTCGTCTCGATCGCGAAGAAGTACACGAACCGCGGGCTGCAGTTCCTGGACCTGATCCAGGAGGGCAACATCGGCTTGATGAAGGCCGTGGATAAATTCGAATGGCGACGGGGCTACAAGTTCTCGACCTACGCGACCTGGTGGATCCGGCAGGCCATCACGCGGGCGATCGCCGATCAGGCCCGGACGATCCGGATTCCGGTCCACATGATCGAGACCATCCACAAGCTCGTCCGGGCCACGCGCCAGCTCGTCCAGGTGCTCGGGCGCGAGCCCCAGCCCGAGGAACTCTCGGAGACCCTCGAGCTGCCCCTGGACAAGGTGCGCATGGTGCTGCGCATCGCCAACGATCCGATCAGCCTCGAGACCCCCGTCGGCGAGGAGGACGACAGTCGACTCGCCGACTTCATCGAGGATCCGAACGCCGTGGATCCCCAGGACGCGGTGATCCAGTCGAGCCTCGCCGAGCATACGCGGGAGCTGCTGGCGACCCTGGCACCGCGAGAGGCCCGGGTGCTCCGGATGCGCTTCGGCATCGGCGAGAGATCCAATCGCACTCTCGAGGAGGTCGGGCAGGACTTCGACGTCACGCGGGAGCGGATCCGCCAGATCGAGGCGAAGGCGCTGCGGAAGCTACGACATCCGAGCCGCAGCCGCGCGCTGAAGGGCTACCTGGAGAGCTGATCCGGCCATCCCTCGTGCCGCCATCCCGCGTCCGGCGTCGTGTCGAAGTCGGCCGTTGGCCGGGACGGCCAGCTCCCTCCCCGATCGATCAAGCGACGAGCGCGCGCGTCCGATACGACGGTCGCGAGGTCGCCGTGAAGCTGATTGCCTGCGCCCAATGTCATGCCCAGTACGACGTCGCTTCGATGGGGGCGGGGGATCACTTCGACTGTCGTTGCGGCGAGAGCCTAGAGGTCCGATCCGTACAGGGCGTCGAAGCGAGAGCACACGACGCCATCGTCCAGCGCTGCGGTGCCTGCGGTGCCCTCGCCCGGGACGCCCAGGATGTCTGTGACTACTGCGGCTCGGCGATCCTGCCGCCTGCCGACCGTGGCAGCCTGATCTGCCCCGAGTGCTACGCGCGCAACGCCGACGATGCACGCTTCTGCCTGGCCTGTGGCGTCGGCTTCGATCCCCAGCCCCTGCCCTCCTCCCAGGGACCGGAGCTCCGGTGCCCCTGCTGCGAGCGATGGATGACCCCACGACTGGTCGCCGGCCTGGAGCTGCAGGAGTGTCCGGCATGCTTCGGGCTGTGGGCGCCCGAGGATCGCTTCGCCACACTGGTCGATCGGGCGGTCCAGGCCGCGCGCGAGGGAGGCGATCCGGGCGACCGGCGAGGCACTCCGCCGCCCCGGGTCGACGGGGGCAATCCTGCACGGGTCAAGGTCGAGTACCGGAGCTGCCCCGTCTGCGACGCCGCGATGGCGCGCCGCAACTTCCAGAAACGATCGGGCGTGATCATCGACCGCTGTCATGTCCACGGCAGCTGGCTGGACGCGAACGAGCTCGAGCGCATCGCCGGGTTCGTGCTCTCCGGCCGCGCGGCCCGGGCTGAAGGGCTGGAGGCCGAGGCCGCAAGGCGGCGGGAGCGCGAGGCGGCCCGGGCGGCCGCGCGTCGCGTGAGCGCGATCGGCGCCGACGGGGCGATCGCGGGCATCGGTGCCCCGACCCGCTCCGAACGATCGCCGATCCGCACGATCTTCGATCTGCTGAATACGCTGGTGACCTGAGGAGCCGGGGAGCCGAGGAGACCAGCGAAACGGTTGTCTGGTCGATTCCGCCTCGAAGGGGAGCGACCCGGAAGTCGATACGAGGAATCCGACGCGCGCCGTCCGCGACGCCGAGTCGATGGGGAGAAGAACGAGATGGGACTCTTCGACAAGCTTCGAGCCGAGCTGATCGACATCGTCGAGTGGATCGACGACAGCCAGCACACGCTGGTCTGGCGCTTCCCGCGCTTCCACAACCAGATCAAGTACGGGGCACAGCTCATCGTGCGCCCCGGCCAGACCGCCGTCTTCGTCCATCGCGGTCGCATCGCGGACGTCTTCGGGCCCGGCCACTACCGTCTGGAGACGAAGAACCTGCCCGTCCTCTCGACCCTGATGGGTTGGATGCACGGCTTCGACAGCCCCTTCAAGGCCGAGGTCTACTTCGTCAGCACGCGTCAGCTGACCGACCTCAAATGGGGGACACCGAATCCTGTTCCCCTGCGTGACGCCGACTTTGGTCCAGTCCGGGTCCGCGCCTTCGGAACCTACACGCTGCGCGCGATCGACCCGGGCCGACTGCTCTCGGAGCTGGTCGGCACCGACGGCGTCTTCGAGGCCGAGGAGGTCGCCTCGTTCCTGCGCTCGATCATCGGAGCGACCTTCGCCGACGTGGTCGCGAACTCCGGGATCAGCGTGCTGGATCTCGCGCAGAGCTACGGATCGCTCTCCGAGACCCTTCGGCAGGCGGTGGTCGAGCGGATCGACGACGAGTACGGGCTGGAGATTCCCCAGCTCTACATCGTGAACGTCTCGGTCCCGGCAGAGGTCGAGCGGGCCCTCGACGCCCGGGCGAGCATGACGACGATCGGGGACATGGGCGCGTTCCAGGCCTATCAGCTCGGCAATGCAATGCCCGAGGCTGCGGCGAATCCCGCTGGTGGGCTCGCCGGGGCGGGCGTGGGTCTCGGGATGGGCTTTGCCATGACCAATGCCATGGGCGGGATGATGCCAGGACCGAGCGGCGGGCCGGTGTCCGGTGGGTCGATGCCCGGCGGGCCGGATGCGCCGCCGCCGTTGCCCGCCACCACGTGGCACATGGCGGAGGCAGGCGAGGTCGTCGGTCCCTTCAGCACGGCCCAGCTGGCGCAAGCTGCGGCGGCAGGGCGGCTTTCCCGGGATACGCTGGTCTGGTCGACGGGCATGGAGGACTGGCACGCGGCTGGCGAGGTCGAAGCACTCGCCAGACTCTTCGCGCCGAGTCCACCGCCCCTTCCGGGTAGCGCTCGCGCGGACTAGCAGGGCGGGCCGATCTTCTCACGCCAGGATTTGTAGTCCTCGTAGCCGACCTCGCGCTGGCGTGCGGCGACACGCTCCCGAAGAGCCTCCGCGGCGTCTTCCGAGGGGGATGCCGCGGCCGACAGGGTGTCGCTGATCTGCTCCGCCAGGACGGCCGCGGCGTCGGCGGCCGCGTCGGGTCTCGCGTCCCGACCGGCGTTCGGATCTTCGTCGCCCACACCGAGGTAGGATTCGATCGCTCGTTCGCTGACGTGGGTGGCGTGCTTGCGGGAGGCGACGATGTTGCCCTTGCCGGTGACGACGTTGCCGACCGAGAAGACCGTCGGGTAGCCCTCGAGCCGGCCGATGTCCCAGTCCTTGAAATCGAAGAGCTCGCCCTTCATCTCGATGCCTTCGATCGGCTCCGGGATGCTGCCGATCGAGCTGATCACCGCGGGCCCGCGCCGCTCGAAGGTCTCCTCGGTCGGGACGACGCGCCCCCTCTCGATCGTCGTTCGGCGGAAGCGAAGACCGACCAGACGGCCGTCCTCGACCAGCAGGGCGTCGGGGGCGCAGAGGGGCTCGACCGCGAAGCGGTATTTGTCCATCGCCTTCTGGAGCATTCGCTTGCGACCGGCCTCGACCTTGGCCCTGCGCGCCTCGTCGGCGTCGTCGGGCATCTCCATCAGGGGCATGTCCTCGATCCGCCGGCGATAGAAGATCGTCGCGCCCTTCAGTCCGAGGTCCTCCCAGGCGAGTCCATGACCCGCCAGGACCTTGGGAATGCCCTTCACCTCGAGCTCGACGATGCTGGTCTCGAGGCCGCGTTCGGCCAGCTTCTTCAGGGTCAGCTCCAGGGTGTGGATCTTGGCGACGTCGATCGAGGCCAGTCCGCCCCCGACGATCAGCGCGCCATCGTGGACTTGATAGGCGGCGTCCTCGAGGTCTCCCCGCTCGGCATGGTTGAAGGCGATCACGAAGGGGTTCTGGTAGACGAGTCCGCGTCCCACGTAGGCTTCGGCGCCCTCGAGCGGGAGCGGTCGATCGCGCCAGGCGCCATTGGCGAGGACCACGGCGGAGAAGCCCCAGTCGCGGACGAGTGCGCGGAAGTCGATGTCGCGGCCGATGGCGGTGTTCGGAATGAAGGCGACGCCGGGCTTCGAGAGCTTTTCGTCGATGGCGCGGTACTCCTTCTGGCGCAGCGCCTCGTGCCAGCGCGGGAGTCCGTCCTCGATCTTGCCGTAGGGACGGCGGTTCTGTTCGAAGACCGTGACCGAGACGCCTCGATCCGCGAGCCGGCTCGCGACCTCGGCGCCTGCGGTCGCGCCTCCGATCACCGCCACGTGATGTCGTCCGGGTGTGCGTGCCATGTCGAGCAGTTTGGCAGCTCGCGTGAGGGTCGACAACGAAGAATCCCGCTTCCGTCGTCGGGCCGATCGGTCGCGCCCGATCGGTCTCGGAAGGCGGTAGACTCGAGCAGGAGGGCCCGTAGCTCAGTGGTTAGAGCAACCGGCTCATAACCGGATGGTCCCTGGTTCAAGTCCAGGCGGGCCCACCACCCTCCACTGCCCGACGGCTTCGCGCCGCTCCGCCGCCCCCGCCTACCGGCGCTCCGACCGGCGAATGGGAAAGCGGGTCGCGCGAGGGCGGCCCCGAAAGAAGAGGGGCCCATTCCGAATCGGAATGGGCCCCTGGGATCAGCCAGAATTCGTGCTGTCTGGTCCCGCACGGATACTCAAGGGAGAGTTGCTCGAGCATGCGGCCGTCTCGAGCTGATGAAGAGTCTATCTCGATTTCGCGAAAGCGCAACGATTCTGTGCAGATAGCATCAGAGTTGCGTTATTTTCCGCACACTCGTTTCCCTCTACGGTTTTCCCTCTCTGGCTTTCCCTACGGTGCCAGCCTCTTCATCGACGGCAGGACCTCCTGTGCCTCTGCTCGGGGGACCGTCAGGATGAAGACGTTCTGCCGTGCCTGCCCCTCCGGTCGCCCTCCGATCTCGAGCCCGCTCGGGGGAGGCAGGTTGCTCTCGTCTT
Source organism: uncultured Spirochaetaceae bacterium (assembly GCA_964457385.1). Taxonomy (GTDB): domain Bacteria; phylum Myxococcota_A; class UBA9160; order UBA9160; family UBA4427; genus UBA4427. The sequence continues at coordinate 9,323 of CAYWGW010000062.1, read as the reverse complement.
TCTGATCGAGACGGACCGAAATCTCGAGAAAGAGCGTCTCGCCGGGCTCGAGCGAGAATCGATGCTCATTCCAGCCCCAGGACAACAGGGCGAATCCACGCATCCCGGCTCCGAGTCGATGGCCACCTGCCGCGAGTTCCAGGGTTTCGTACTCGCCCGGCTCGAAGTCTCCGACCTCGAGCCCGTCGATCTCCACGCGCACTGTCGACAGATTCGTCCGGGGATCGGCGCGGTAGACGTAGACCCGACCCCGATGCTCGGGCGGTGGCGGCGCCCACTCGAAGGCCGGGCCCTGCGGCGCGCGCGCGCAGCCGACGCCGAGCCCTGTCACCATGAGGATCAGTGCCGGCCACAGGCGGAAGATGCGGGCACGCCGAACACGCGAGCTCCGCGCGGGTCGAGGCGGGTGGGGCATCGATTGTCGGGTCGCGCGGCGGAGGGCCATGAGATCGTTCATGAGATGGAAGGTAGCCTGCCGGCCGCGTCCGGCCCCCCGTGGGCCAATCGATCCGCTGGACCATTTCGGTCACCGCTCAGTTCGCCGTTCGGCATCAGCTCGTGACGTCGCTCGACGGTCGCTCGACGGAGGGCCTCGAGACGCCGGGGGCGCGACTACGCTACGTTGATATTTTAATCGAGTCCGGGACGGCTCGGCGGCGTCCGACCGATGCTTCCGAGTCCCGCGGCCGGCCTGAGAGCGCTGCACGACACATGATGTACGACACATGAGGAAGGACAAGGATCGCTATTGGGACTGTCTGGACCAGGCGATGGAGGCCTCCCATGGCGGGCGTCTCGAGGAGGCGCTCGCCTGGCTCGACGAGGCGTTGCGGGTGCATCCCGAGGGTGCCGAGGCCCATAACGGTCGGGGCGAGATCCTCTGGGACGATGGCCGGGTCGACGAGGCGCTGATCGAGTTCGATCGCGCCATCGAAGCCGATGGCAAGTTCACCGCCGCCCATCTGAACCGGATCGAGCTGATGATCGAAGAGCTCGCCGAGTTCGGGACCGCCGTCCGAGCGGCGGACGAGCTGCTCTCTGGACAGCCGCGCCTGCCCCGTCCCGACCGCGCCCTGCAGGCGGAGGTCTATTACCTGAAGAGCAAGGCGCTCTTCTATCAGGACGATCTCGAAGGCGCGCTCTTCCTGGTCCGACGCGCGGCCAAGGCCGGCGGCGAGATCGGACCATACCCGGCCTTCGAAGGTCAGATCCTGTTCGAGCTCGGAGAGATGTCCGAGGCCCGGCGCGTGCTCGAGCGCGGCGTGGCGATGGACCCCGAGTCAGCGCATACGATCTATCACCTGGGCCTCGTGCTGGAGCGGCTCGAGGACGAGGGCGATGCCACCGGTGCGCCCGCGGTCGGACTGGAGAGCGCGGAGCAGGCCTTCGCCCGGGCGAACGCGCTCGATCCGCAGTCCTACCCCCCGCCGACCGTGCTCGAGGACGAGGTCTTCGCGCGGGCGGTGGATCAGGCGATCGCGAACCTTCCGCGCTCGATCCGGGAGCGCGTCGAGGGCGTGAGCCTGATCATCGAGGAATTCCCGAGTCTCCAGCTCGTGCGGGAGGAACGGGTCTCGCCGCAGACCCTCGGTCTGTTCCTGGGCGTTCCGCGGACCCAGGCCCTGGTCACCGAGCAGCCGCTGGACCTCGACCGCATCCTGCTCTTCAAGCGCAACCTCGAGAAGATCTGTCACGACGAAGACGATCTGGTGGATCAGATCCAGATCACGGTGCGCCACGAGGTCGGCCACTATCTCGGACTCGACGAAGACGATCTCGAACGCCTCGGCCTCGCGTGAGCCCGCGTCGGGAGGGAGGCCAGCCCGATTGATTCCCTCTGCTTCGTCTTCGTCGGCCCGTCCGCCGGACGCGTTCGCGCTGATCCGGGATCTGCGGGAGATCGTCGGTGCGGACGCCTGTCTGACTCGCGCGGGAGAGCTCTTCGTCTACGAGTGTGACGGGCTGACGCTCGATCCCCGACGCCCGCTGGCCGTGGTGCTGCCCTCGACGACCGAGGAGGTGGCGGCGGTCGTGCGCGCGTGTCGCGCTCGGGGCGTCGCCTTCGTGCCGCGCGGCGCGGGCACGGGCCTGTCGGGAGGCGCCCAGCCGGTGGAGCACTCAGTGCTGATCGAGTGCTCGCGCATGAATCGGGTGCTCGAGGTCGACGCGGAGGACCGGCTCGCCGTCGTGCAGCCCGGGGTCGTGAACGCCGCGCTTTCGAAGGAGGTTGCGCCGCTCGGGCTCTTCTACGCCCCGGATCCCTCGAGTCAGCAGGCCTGCACGATCGGAGGCAACGTCGCAGAGAACTCCGGCGGACCTCATACACTGAAGTACGGCACGACCACGAATCACGTTCTCGCGCTCGAGATGGTGCTGCCGGACGGCGAAGTCGTGCGGTTCGGCAACCGCGTCGGAGAGTCCGTCGGCTACGACCTCGTCGGCGCCATCGTGGGCTCCGAGGGCACGCTCGGGATCGTCACCGAGATCACGGTCCGGCTGACCCCGATTCCTGCTGCCATCGAGACGATGCTCGCGATCTTCGATGACGTGGTGGCGGCCTGTCGCGCGGTCGGTCGGGTGATTCGCAGCGGGGTCGTGCCGGCGGCGATGGAGATCGTCGATCGGCGGACGATCGAGGCCGTCGAGGCGAGCGTCTACGCGGCCGGCCTGCCTACCTCGGCGGGTTCCGTGCTGATCGTCGAGCTCGACGGTGATCCCGTCGGTCTGCCCTTCGAGATCGACACGATCCGCAACGCCTGCGAGGCCGAGGGCTGCCAGACGATCGAGCGGGCCCGGGACGAGGCCGAACGGGGTCGCTTCTGGCGTGCGCGCAAGGGTGCATTCGGCGCGATGGGTCGGCTCGCGCCCGATCTCTACGTACACGACGCCGTCGTGCCTCGGATGCATCTGCCCGCGATCCTCGAGCGCGTCTGCGAGATCGCCGATCGCCATCGGCTGAAGCTCGCCAACGTCTTCCACGCGGGCGACGGCAATCTGCATCCCAACATCTGCTTCGACAAGCGGGATCCGGATGAGCTGGCGCGGGTGCTGCGTGCGGGCCAGGAGATCCTCGAGGCCTGCACGGCCGTGGGCGGGGTGATCACGGGGGAGCACGGCGTCGGGATCGAGAAGCGGGACTTCCTGCACCTGGTCTTCGGGCCCGACGACCTCGAGCCGATGTACCGGCTGCGCGAGGCCTTCAATCCCGACAGCGCCTGCAATCCCGGCAAGCTGATCCCGACGACGCGATTCTGTGTCGAGTCGAACCCGAAAGCACGCGGCTACGAAGCGGTGCCCCTCGAATGACCGGCGACCGGGTCTCGGATTGGCTTGAGCCGGACTCGATCGAGGCGCTCTGCGACGTCGTCGGGCAGGCTTACCGGTCGCGGCAATCGCTGCTCATCGCGGGGGGCGGGACGCGGCTGCATTGGGCGAATTGCGCCCGGCCCCCGGCCCTGGGCCTCTCGACCCGGGGCCTCCAGGGCGTCGACATCTTCGAGCCCGAGGAGGGGGTGCTGCACGCGGCTGCGGGGACGACGGTCCGGGAGCTGCAGGTGGCGGCGCTGGCGGAGGGTTGGGAGCTGCCGCTCGATGCGCCGGGTCCGAATTCGACGCTCGGGGGCGTGCTCTCGACGGCGGTCGAAGGCCCCCGCGCCCAGGCCTTCGGTCGGGTGCGGGACGCGGTTCTCGGTCTCGAGGTCGTCGCGGCCGACGGAAGCTTGTCGAAATGCGGCGGGCGGGTCGTGAAGAACGTGACGGGCTACGACCTGGCGAAGCTCTACTGCGGGGCCTTCGGGAGTCTCGGGGTGATCGTCGGGGCCTGGCTTCGTCTGCGGCCGCGACCCGCCGTCCAGCGGGCCTTCGAGGCCCGGGTCGCTGCGGGCAGGGCAATCGCGGCATTCGAGCGTGCGGGCGAGCTCGCCCGCGCGGGCAGCGTGCGCGCCCTCGTCGGGTCGTGGCCGAGGCTCGGCTCGGCCGGCGACGACGAGGCGTGGATCCAGCTCGAGCTCGGGGGGCAGGAGGCGCAGGTGGTCCACGACCACGGGCGGATCGCGGCGGAGTTCGCGTTGGTGGAGACCTCCTGTGAGTCCATCGACGCCCTGCGCGACGCGCGGGCCGAGGCCCGGGAAGATCCGATCGTGCTGCGGGCCCGAGTACCGGCCCCGCGCTGCGGCGAACTCGTCGGGGCGCTGCGGGCGCCGGGTCTCGCCCTCGAGATCGAGCCCGGATCCGGCGTCGTGCATGCGCGCGGCTCCTTCGAGTCGCCGGCATCGCTGCGTGCGATTCGGGCTCGGGCGGAGGCGCTCGGCGGCATCGCGAGCTTCGAGCGTCTGCCGAACGCGTGGCGGGCGGAACTCGACGTCTTCGGGGACGCGGGTGGCGCCGGGTCGCTGATGGCCGGGATCAAGCGTCGCTTCGATCCAGAGGGGATCCTGAATCCCGGTCGTTTCGTGGCGGGTCTCTGAAGATGACGCGGCCCGATCGCATCGCCGGCGGAGAGGCAAACGAGGTGGACGAAGCGGGCGAAGGGAGCGCGGGGGCGCGACCGCACGCGACGGCGGAGCCGAGATCGACGCCGGACCCGGGCGGCTTCGGGGGCGCGCTCGCCGAGGCGCTTTACGCCGCGAGCCTCGACTGCGTCCACTGTGGCCTCTGCCTCTCGAGCTGCCCGACCTATCGTGTCACCGGTCGGGAGACGGCCTCGCCCCGCGGCCGCATCTACCTGATGCGCGGCCTCGCCGAGGGACGTCTCGAGGAGACCGAGGTGCTGGAGGAAGAGGCCTTCCTGTGTCTCGGCTGTCGCGCCTGCGAGACCGCCTGCCCGAGCGGGGTTCGTTATGGCGAGATGCTCGAGCAGACCCGGACCCTCGTTCGCGAGCGGCAGCAGCAGACCGGTGCCCATTGGTCGACGCGGCTCGAGCGCTTCGCCCTGCGCCGGGTCGTTCCCCATCCCCGGCGCCTGGGAGCACTGATCTCGATCCTCGCCTTCGGACAGCGGCTGGGAATCGATCGGCTGCTGGGGCGAGTGCTGCCCGAGCGGCTCCGGAACATGCAGGCCCTGCTGCCGCCGATCCCGCCGCGCGAGGAGCGCTGGCGGCTGCCCGCGTTCACTCCGGCGCAGGGTCCGCGTCGGGGTCGGGTCGCGCTCTTCGAGGGCTGCGTGATGCCCGAGCTCTTCGGGCGGGTGAACGACGCGGCCCGCCGCGTGCTCTCGCGTGCGGGCTACGAGGTGCTCGTGCCGCCCGGGCAGGGCTGCTGCGGCGCGCTCCAGGCGCATGGCGGGGATCTCGAGACGGCCCGACGTCTTGCTCGGCATAACGTCTCGACTTTCGTCTCGGCCTTCGCCGAAGACGCGGTGGGGATCGACGCGATCCTGGTCGCCTCGGCGGGCTGCAGCGCGGCCCTGCGCGAGACGGAGAGCTGGATCGGGACGTCGGGCGGAGCCCTGGCCGGCGCGACGCGGGACGTACTCGACTTCCTGGCGGAGGTCGGGCTGGGCATCCCGCTCGCTCCGAGGCCCGGTCGTGTCTGCTACGACGATCCCTGTCATCTGGTGCATGCGCAGGGCATCGCGGCCGGGCCTCGCAGTCTGCTTCAGTCGATCCCGGGGCTGGAGCTCGTGGCGCATCGGGATCCCGAGGCTTGCTGTGGCGCAGCGGGTATCTACAATCTCACGCAGCCCGAGATGTCCCGGGCCGTGCTGGCGCCAAAGCTCGACGCGCTGCTCGAGGCGAAACCCGACATCGTGGCCACCGCCAACCCGGGCTGTGCGATGCAGCTCGCCGCCGGCCTCGCCGACCGCGGCTTCGGGGCGCGCGTCGTGCATCCGATCGAGCTTCTCGAAGAGGCGAGTCGAGGGTCCGATCGGCCCGGAGCATCGGGCTAGGAGCTCAGCGATAGAGAAAGGCGTCCGGCGTCTCTCGCGGCGGCCGCCAACGCGGAAAGGCGCCGAGGGAGAGGTCGCCGAGGCTGCCGCGGACGACGAGATCGAAGGGCAACACCGAGTCCCGGCCCCGGACCATCCCGTAGCGCTCTCGCAGGCTCTGGTACACGAAGGTCGACTCCGCGGTCGGCCGTCCGTCCGCTGCGTCCGTGAGGCCGAGCCGTGCCCGTTCGAGATAGACGTCCCGGTTGGCGTCGGCGTCGAAGCGTGCGTCGGCGTCGATCAGGCCGTTGCGCTGCACCGCTCGGTCCAGACCCGACGCGATGCGGGCCAACCTCTTTTCCGAGATCGACCGGATCCGGGACTCGGGCGGGTCCTGGTCGTCCTGACCCTCTGCGATCAACCGGATCTCGAGCACCCGACCTCCGCGCAGCACGACTCCCTCCGGATGCAGCTCTCCGTCACCGAGGTCTTCGTTCAGGAGGCGGGGATTGAGCCCGATGCCCCGTTCGTAGGCCACGTCGGGGTTCTCCTCGAGAAAGCTTCGACTGATCCGGATCGACTGGGGGCTGGCGTCCTCGCGTTCCTGGCGGGCACGCAATCCGGCCTCATGACCCTTTCCCGAGTCCGGGAACTCCCGGGCGACGCCCGTCAGGAGCGAGGAACGGGTGTCGCGGCGCTTCAGCCGATCGAGGTGGGCCAGGCGAGCGGCCGCGGTCTTCTCGACGAGTGTCGCGCGCTCGTCGGGATCGAACTCCGGGATCAGGTCGGCCAGTCGCAGGGCGCGATCCCAGCGTCGCTTGCCCGTTTCGTAATCGTACAGCCAGTCGAGGACCGACCGCTGCGCTTCGCCGCCGGGCTCGCGCAGCAGATAGCGATAGCCCGCCAGCGCGGCCGCGCGATCGAAGTCCGGGACCCCACCGGTCAAGGGCGAGAGCAGGGCGCGGATCGGTGCGAGAGCGATCGTGATCGCGATCGTCGGGGTGTCGATCAGATAGGCCAGCGGCGTGGGCAGGTTCGGATAGCGCGGGCGGTTGATCCACTCGCCGGCGAGCCGCCAGGCGAGCTCCTCGCGCCGCCCCTTCCGCTTCAGGCGCTCGAAGGCCCGATGGGGATTCTGCCAGTCGTCTTCGAGCAACGCCCGGGCGTGCCTCGCCATGGAGAAGCGCGCGTCCGGGAGGGCCGCGGTTCGGGCGAGGGCTTTGCGCGCGTCGCGTCGGAAGCCCTGCTCCTTCTGGGCGATCGCCTGCACGTAACGCCTGCGGTCGATGGAGCCGCCGCTTTCGACGTACGCGTCGAGCAGCGGCTCGAGCCGATCGTGGCGGGCCGGCTCTGCCGCCAGCAGCCGGGAGGCGATCCGGAGCTCCAGATCGAGCAGCGCCGGCGGTGTCGGTGTGCTCTCGAGGGATCGGGTGCGAAGACGCTCGAGCGTTTCGATCCGCTCCCGAGCCGCGTGCAGCCGGCGGACGGCGCGTCGTCGCAGCCGGGCGTTCTCCTCGGGATGGGCGGCGAGCACGTCGAGGGCCGCCTCGGCATGCACCCGGGCGAGCGGGGCCCGGTTGCGATCGAGGGCGGTCTCCGCGGCACGCACGCGGCGCAGGGCCAGCGTCTGCTCGAGCTCGATCTGCGCGGCGGCGACCTTTCGCTCGAGCTCCTCGGTCAGCGGGGTCTCCGGATGCTCGGCCAGGAACTGCTTGCGCAGGGCGAGCGCCTGGCGACCCGTCACGGAGAGCGGCTCGGCGTTCGAGAACTCGGCGAAGTAGTGCAGGGCGCTGTTGGCGAGCTGGAAGGGAGCGAGGACGAAGCCCGTGATCGCCGCGCTTCCGAGGGGCTCGGAGACCGCGTTGAAGCTCCGCGCCCAGAGCCGATGCCAACCGTCGAGAACCCGCCGGCGGGCCAGACTCAGGGGGTCGTCGGCAATGACGCGATCGAGTCGGCTGCGGAGGCGGGGATCGAGATCCCCTCGTTTGCGCAGCGTTCGCGACGCCTTCCGATAGGCGATGGCATCGTCGAGGGTGGCGTTGCGAAGATCCATCGCCAGCGGGACGAGCTTGTCCTGTCTCTGCTCCGCGGCCGCGCTCCCGACCAGGCGTCGGGTGGCCTGCTCGATTCCAGCCGGGAACTCCGGACCTTCGTGGACGTCCTGCTCCGCGTGATCGTCGGCGCGGGTTGCTCCGGCAGCCCGGGTGGCCAGGGCGAGACGAGCCAGACGGGCCGCATCGAGATCCGCGGCGCGCGGCAGCCAGGGCGTCGGCGAACCGATCGGATCGAGCAGATCCTCGGTCACGACTGCGGGCCGGGAGAGACAGCCCGTGAGCAGGCCGAGGCCCGCGAGCAGGGCGATGGCTCGGCGTCGGATCAGACGGCCGTCGCGCCGGTCGGGGCGGGAGCGCGGGCGGGAAGGCGAAGATCCGCTCCCGGGATGCGCCCCGATGCCGGCGAGCTCCCGGGGCGAGTGACTAATGATCGAAGCGATCGGCATCGATACCCAGGGTGAAGGCCAGGTAGGCCTCCATGCTGCGAGAGGCTTCGAGCTTCTCCGGATGACCATCGTGATTGGCGACGAGCTCGTAGAGCTGGAGCGCGGCGTCCGATAGCTCTCGGAAACGCGCGGGATCGAAGCGGAGGCCCTCCGCAGGCGAGGCCGCGTGGTACTCCCTGGACAGCTCGGCGTAGTAGTCCGCCAGACGGAGCAGATGTCGCAGGCGACGTTTGCTCGATCCGTGACGGGTCACGACCCGCTGAAGCTCCTGCAGCGCGATCACGTTGCCCTCCGGCAGGGCGAAGCGCATCTCCACGAAATAATGGGCGCGGATCTCGTCCGCCCGCTCGATCTCCTCCTGCACGATCCAGCGGTAGTGGCCGTCGGGGCGGTCCTCTCGGATGTCGGCGAGGATCGACGAGAGCCGGTCGACCCGATCGTCGAGCTCCAGACGGACCCGATCGGCGTCGAGGGGCAGTGGCGTGAGACCGGCGTCCGAGAGCGGATCGTCCAGCTCGAGCCCGACGGCGACGGCCCGGGCGATGCGTTCGTTCACGGCCGCGCCTTCGAGGGCCGCGGTCCGGAGCTCACCCGGCAGGCGGGCGACCTCGCGGTAGTGCTGGGCCGCGAGGTCGTAGGCGCGCAGACGTTCCAGGGCCCGTGCCTTGGCGAAGGCGAGCACGGGATCCATGTAGCCGCTGCGCATCGCGTCGGGATGGGCCCGTTCGAGGCTCTCCAGTCGCAGCAGCGAGGCCCGGTAGACGTTGCGTCCGGTGAAGTCGACAGCGGGCGGAAAGTGATAGGTGTCGTCGGGGACGTGTCGCCTGAGCACGGCCACGGCCTCGAGGATCCCCTCGCTCGGGCCGTACTCCGCTTGGGCCTGCTTGCGGGAGAAGGTCTGACAGCCGAGCAGGGCAGGGAGGCCGACCAGCAGCAAGAGAAGCAGGGACGGGATCC
>CAYWGW010000061.1:0-17743 GCA_964457385.1 uncultured Spirochaetaceae bacterium | reverse complement strand
TCTCGTAGTCGAGCTTCAGCTGGTTCAGCCGAATCTCGAGGAGCTTGAGCTCCTCCTCCGGAGTTGCGGCGTCCATGGGGAGCTGGATCGGCTACGCGCAGGTCCGACTTGAAGGGGAAACACCCCATTCGAAGAATGGCCACGAGACGCGTAGTATCCGGCCATGTCGCGCTGGTCGATCGCTGGGGCCATTCTCCTGGATCCGGAAGCCCCGGCGTGGTCCGAGCGTTCGGGAGCGGGATCGGCTCCGGTTGCCGTCCAGCCTGCGCCGGCGACCCGGGTGCTGATCGAGGATGAGCGCATCGCGGCGGTCCTTCGCGGCGAAGGCGCTGCACCCGAGGTTTCGAGCGCCTCGATGCGATCCGGCCTCGACGACCTCCCCGAGTACGATGCCCGGGGCCTCTATCTGGCGCCCGGCTTCATCGATCTGCATTTCCACGGAGAGCTGCTCTTTGCTGGACCCGAATCATTCGGCGCCGCTCTCGAGCGGGCGAGCATTGCGCTCGCTCGTCATGGAACGACCTCCTTCCTGGCCACGACCGTCGCCTGGAGCGACGATCGACTGCGGGCCTATGTGACGCGACTGGCCGAGATCATGACGCAGATGAGCCCCGCCGGCGCGCGTCCGATCGGCTTGCATCTCGAGGGACCGTGGATCAACCCAAAGGCCGCGGGAGCCCAGCCGGCGGGTGCTATTCGACCCTACCGGACTCAGGACGAGGCCATTCTGTCCGCCTGTGGCGATCTCCTCAGAATGGTGACGTTCGCACCCGAGATCGACGGAGCAGACCAGCTGCTGGAAGCACTCCAGAAGCACTGCGTCATTCCGGCCCTGGGTCATAGCCAAGCCGATCTCGACGCGGCAGAAGCATTTTTTAGCCGCGGGATGACGCATGTGACGCATATTTTTAACGCGATGAGCGGGATGCATCATCGCGATCCCGGCCTGGCGGGGGCGGTGCTGGGCAGCCGTCAGCGGGTGAGCTGCGACCTGATCTGTGACGGGGTCCACGTCGCCCCCGCCGTCGTGCGGATGGCGGCGCGTTGTCTGGGCGAGCGGCTCTCGTTGATCAGCGATCGGATCGATCTGCCGCCATCCAGGGAGGACGGATTGGCCGATGCGGGGCCCGGGGGCGAATCGGATTTCGGTTCGGGGAAGCTGGTCGACGATGGGACGGCCTGGCGTCTCGCGAGCGACGGGCGTTTAGCCGGAAGCCGGCTCACCCTCGACCAGGCGGTGCGCAATGCCCGGGAGTTCGGCGCGATGGATCTGCTCGACTCGATCGCAGCCGTGACGCTTCGTCCGGCGCGGCTGCTGGGACTCGAGCGGGAGATCGGAACGCTGCGACCCGGCTCGAGGGCAGATCTGGTCCTGCTCGACGCAGCCGGCGAGGTCGTCGAGACCTGGGTGGGGGGTCGTCGGGTTCATACGGGCCGGGGCTCCGGCGGCTCCTCCGTCTCCCATCGCTCGCGCTCCAGAGAGCGGATTGAGCCCCTCGAGGCGCTGGCGGGCCCGGCGTCTGGTGGGCGGAGCCGCGGCTCGGACTGAGCGGCAGCCCGAATGGCTCGGAGGGACGCCCGGCCGTCAGCCGCGTCGAGGGGACGCTTCCACCCTACGGGCGAAGCGTTGCCGCCGGGCGGCAGTAGACAAGCCGACGAGGCCGAGACCGAGGAGCGCGGCCGTTCCGGGCTCGGGCACGACGTGGAAGCTGAGGCGATCCCCGATGAAGAAGGTCGAGCCGCCCGTCTGATGGGTGATCCGCAGGGTGTCGAATTCGATCTCCTGGAATCCGAGGACCTGGGCGGCACAGCAGCCCGCCTGCGCGTGCACGAAGCTCTCTACGACCGAGCCGGACAGGATGGCCTCGAAGAGGAAGTCGTTGCCCGCGTTTCCGGCGAACTCGAGAGCGGCCCCGTCGACGGGGCCCGAGAAGATGAAGTCCACGACGGGATTCGAGATCGTGGTACCCGTCAGGAAGTTGGCGATGTTGTGATCGTCCCAGCCGACGGCGCCGCGGTTGTTCTCGAACCACACATTGGGTGAGAAGCTCACACCGAGACCCGCGAGCTGATTCGTGACGACCGTCCCCGGCGCCATCGCAATCTCGTTGAAGTCGAGGACGACGGAGTCCGCGCCGAAGAAGGAGAAGTCGGTCACCGGGGTGGCGCCGGCAGTCGAGCTGCCCAGGTACAACGCGAGCGCGGCCCCCACGATCGACGCGATCCACGCCCGCTTTCGCGTGCGGGTGGCGCGGAGTCTGGAAGAGGCGCTCACGGGAGCGAGATCAACGTTCGAGGTCATGGGGAGCCTCCAGAAGATGTCCCAGGTGTCTTCTGGAAGCGGCCGATCCGCGGATTGCTTGAGGGATTTAGCCCCCGTTCCGAGAGCCTTCATACGTTTTGCGACGATCTTGCGACTTGACGACTCCGCCGCTGCCGGCTGGTCGCCGATGGACTGTGTGTGAGGCTGGCTTCGGGCGCGATCAACCGCTCCGCGCGCGTTCGAGCGGCTCCGAGTGATCCCAGTCGGCGAGCAGCGTATTGAGCGCCGTGATCAGCAGCAGTGGCTGATCGAGCATCAGGTGATGCCCCGCTTCCGGAATCTCGATCACCGGGCTGACCCGTCCGAGCAGCTCGTACATGTACTCGCCGATGTCCTCGGTCACGAGACCCTTCTCCGAGCGCAGCAGCGCCAGCCGGCATTTCACGTCCGCGAGATAGGGCCGGGCGAGAGCCCGGGGATTGCCTTCGAAGGCGCCGAAGACCTGATGGTCGAACTTCCAGCTGAAGCCGCCCTCGACCGCCCCGAGCGACCGGGGGCCGAGATCGTGCATGACGTAGTCGAGATAGTGGGCCTGGGGCGGGACCGTGCGAAACCGCGCGAGGGCCTCCTCGGGGCTCGCATAGACCCGAGGCTTGCCGAAGGCGTTTCCGATCCGGGCGGCGTCGACCTCGGGGTCGGGCTTGCTCACCGGCGAGTCGCAGACGATCACGCCGGCCAGCTCTGCCGAATGAAGCGCCGCCGTCACGATCGTGACGAAGCCGCCCATGCTATGGCCGACGATGACCGGTGCACCGCTCATCCCGGCATGGTGCGCGACCTCGAGGACCTCGTCGGCCCAGACCTCGAGGCCGTATCGCTCCCGTCGCCCGCTATCCCCGTGACCCGACAAATCGAGGGCGGCGACGCGATATCGCTTCGCGAAGCGCGCTGCGACGTGGCTCCACCAATGAGCGTGGGCGCCGCCGCCGTGGACGAAAACGATGCCCGGTCGCCCGAATGGACCCCAGGCGAGGTAGTGGATCGGACAGCCGTCGACCACCACCGTCTCGTCGCTGAAGGGTACGGCCAGGGCGGCCCGGTACCAGGCAGGTGCCTGCGGGTGGGGCCCGGGCGGACGAAGCTCATCGTGTTTGCCGGCGCTCACGGTGCACGTCCCCCGGAATCGATCCCCCAGGTGTCTCGGGGGCAGTGGCCCTTCCCGCCGTCCCAGCTGCTCAGATCGCAGGCTTCGTCTGCGGAAGAACTGGGCAGTCTTCGACCGATTCGGGCCGTTCGAGGCGCTCTTCGGCTTCTGGGTGCCCGCCCGTCGACAATGCGGTCTGGCATGGGCCTTGCGCTATCGGGGGGATAGGAGGTCGAGACAATGAAGTCGATGATTGCGTTTCTGCTCTTGCTGGGCCTGTTCCTGGGCTCGGCCTCGACGGCCGTCGCCAGCGACCGGGAGAAGGGTCTCGAGGTCTGCGGTCATCTGGACGAGATGGCCGATGCGAGGCAGGCCCTCGTCGAGGGCGACAAGAAGCGCGCTCTGGAATCCCTGCGTGCGGCCCGAGCGATCCTGGTCGAATGCGAGCGTCAGGCAGAGATCGCATCCGACCCCGAGCCGAAGCTCGAGCCCGGACGCGATCTCATCTGACTGTTTTCTCATCGGATTGCCCATCGGAGCCGAAGCGCTAGGGGCGGTTCTCCAGGTTCTCGATCATCGCGTCGATCGCTTCGATCTCGTCCCGGATCCGAGACCGCTCGAGGATCCCGCGCTTCGGGCCCGCACCGACCCTCCGCTTCAAGGTCGCCCGTTCAATCTCGAGGGAACGCATCCGTTCCTCTGCCGTCAGTGGCTCAGGCGGTCGGCGTACGTCGAGCAGTTGGTCGATGCGAGCGACCTCGACGTCGCGTCCCGACTCGAGATCCGCGATCAGCTGATCCAGCTCGTTCAGGTCGGAGCGAATCCGAGCCCGTTCGAGCGCCCCGATCTTGGGTCCCGTCCGCAGCCGGCGCTGTTGGATTTCCTGGCGCTGGTCCGCACGCGCGGAGATCAGCTGTGCGTCGAGCGGATCGCGAACCGGTTGTTCGTCGATCAGTCGGGCGATTCGCTCGGGCTCGGGATCAGCGCCCGCGGCGAGCTGGCTCATCACGCCCTGGATCTCGCGGAGCTCGTTGCGGAGCTGATGTCTTTCGAGGGCCCCGATCTTGACGGGGCCCGGGCCGATCCTCCGGCGGAGCTCATCGGCTCTCGATTCGAGTCGGCTGAGCGCCGCGTCCCGATCCGCGAAAGGCGAGCTGGCGTAGGCGGATGAAATCGACGAGACCGAGAATGCCGCAATCGAAACCAGAACAGTCGCAAGGATCATGGTTCTCATGACTTCAGAACCTCCATGTTGGGTCTGGTGGATGCGAGTGCCACGCACTTCCCGGCGCCCCAACGATCGCCGGGGCGTTGCAGCCGCTCCCTCACAGAATGTATCCTTTCACGCTCAAACAGGCCAAAGACGACGCAGGTTCGAGGGGCGGGATGAATCCCCGTGGGCCGTACTTTGCCGGACGGGGTTTTTGACTAGAGTATCGGAACCCGGGCGACCGCTCCCAACTCCAACGCAGGTCCCCCCTACCCCCCTCCCCGGACCAGAGAAGGTTTCCCCGAACGTATGACCACTGCCGCGGCCAGCCTCGACAAGACCTTGCCCCGCGACCTGGTAGCCAGCGTCGTCGTATTCCTCGTCGCTCTGCCGCTGTGCCTCGGCATCGCGCTGGCCTCGGGAGCGCCCCTCTTCTCGGGCCTGGTCGCCGGTATCGTCGGCGGCATCATCGTGGGCCTGCTGAGCGGCTCCCATACCAGCGTAAGCGGCCCGGCCGCCGGCCTGACGGCGGTGGTGGCGGCGCAGATCGCCTCCTTGGGCTCGTTCGAGGCCTTTCTAAGCGCCGTCGTGCTGGCTGGGATCCTGCAGATCGGTCTCAGCCTCGCCCACGGCGGCTTCATCGCCGCGTACTTCCCTTCCAGTGTCATCAAGGGCCTGCTCGCAGCGATCGGCGTCATCCTGATCCTGAAGCAGATCCCGCATCTGCTGGGCCACGATGCCGATCCCGTCGGCGAGATGGCCTTCGTCCAGCCGGACTCCGAGAACACCTTCTCCGAACTCGGTCGGGTCTTCTTCGAGCTGCATCCCGGAGCCGCGCTGGTCGGTCTCGGAGCTCTCTTCATGTTGATCGGCTGGGACCGCATCAAGGCCCTCAAAGGCTCGATCGTGCCCCCCCAGCTCGTCGTCGTCCTCGCCGGCGTCGCGGTGGCCCAGCTCCTTCCGGCGCTCGGGCCGGAGTGGGTGATCGGTGCTTCCCATCTCGTCCAGGTACCCGTCGCCAACGGGACCTCCGAGTTGGCCGGCCTGCTCGTCCAGCCGGATTTCTCGGTGCTGCGAGAGTCCACCGTCTACATCGCGGCCCTGACGATCGCGTTGGTCGCCTCGCTCGAGACGCTGTTGAATCTCGAGGCCGTCGAGGCCCTGGATCCCCAGCAGCGGCGCGCGGATCCCAATCGCGAGCTGCTGGCACAGGGTGTGGGCAACCTGACCTGCGGTCTGGTGGGGGGGCTTCCGATCACATCCGTGATCATCCGAGGATCCGTCAACATCCAGGCCGGCGGCCGCACCCGCCTGTCCACCGTCTTCCACGGGATCCTGCTGCTCGTCTGTGTGGCGCTGGTGCCGACCGTTCTGAACCTGATTCCCCTGTCCGCGCTGGCCGCGATCCTGATCGTGACTGGTTTCAAGCTGGCGAGCCCGGCGCTCTTCCGGGCCATGGCGGGCCAGGGCCGAGCCCAATTCCTGCCTTTCGTCGTCACGGTCGTCGCGATCGTCTTCACGGACCTGTTGATCGGCATCCTCATCGGCCTCGCCAACGCGACGGCGTTCATCCTCTACAGCAATGTTCGTCGACCGCTGCGCCGCTTCAAGGAGCAGCACGTCGGTGGCGAGCTGATTCGGATCGAGCTGGCCAACCAGGTGAGCTTCTTGAATCGAGCCTCGCTGATGCACGCACTCGACGAGCTTCCGGAGGGCGGCCACGTGATGATCGATGCTCGCCAGACCGACTACATCGATCCAGACGTTCTCAGCCTGATCCAGGACTACGCACATCAGACAGGTCCGGCGCGCGGCGTGCTCGTGAGCCTCAAGGGCTTCAAGAGCCACTACGAGCAGCTCGAGGACCGCATGCAGTTCGTCGACTACTCGAGCCGGGAGCTCCAGAGCGAGCTCACCGGAGCGAAGGTCTGGGAGCTGCTCGAAGAGGGGAACGAGCGCTTCCGGAGCGGCAATCCGCTCACGCGCGATCTGACGCGTCAGATGGAGCTCACCTCCGACGGGCAGTTTCCGATGGCCGCCGTCTTGAGCTGCATCGACAGCCGGACACCCGCCGAGCTGCTCTTCGATCTCGGGCTGGGGGACATCTTCAGCGTTCGGATCGCGGGTAACGTCGCACGGGAGAAGGTGCTGGGCTCGCTCGAGTTCGCGACCGTGGTCGCCGGAGCCAAGCTGATCCTGGTCCTCGGACATACCTCGTGTGGAGCGGTCAATGCGGCGGTGGATCTGGCGGACAGCGAGGTCTCGGTTGCGGACGCCACCGGCTGCGACAATCTCGACGTCTTGATCCGCGCCATCCAGGCCTCCATCCCCCCGGATGCGCCGAAGCCCGCGAAGGATGCTGCCAAGCACGAGAAGAAAGCCTTCGCCGACGAGGTCGCCCGCCGCAACGTGCTCGCCACGATCGCGAAGATCCGGTCGCAGAGCCCAGCCATCGAGAAGCTGATCCAGAGCGGCCAGATCGGAATCCTCGGCGCCGTCTACGACGTCAGGACCGGTCGGGTCCACTTCATGGATCCGGCGCCCGACGTACCTGCGCTCGCCGATCGACGCGCACCGTCTGCGACGAGCGCAGCCTGATCCCGGTCGCGGATGCAGACGCGGTCGGGATTCAGCCGCGTGCGAAGAAGAGCCAGTCGGTCTGCTCCTCGTCGACGAGGTCGTTGACGACCGTGACGGGCTCGACCTGGACCTCGTCGAAGACCCGGCGCAACGCCGTCGCGAAGGGCGAGTCCGGGGCGTAGGACCAGACGCCGAGCACACCTCCCTCGGCGAGATGGCGCTGGGCAGATCGCAAGCCCGGCTCGCCGTAGAAGTAGGACGAGGCGTCGTCGCTGCCGAGTCGCTCGTCCGGCGAGTGGTCGACGTCGATCAGGATCAGGTCGTGACGTCGCCGACCCGGGCCCGGGGCTGCGGCCAGACGGGCGTAGACGTCCCCCTGCTCGATCCCGATGCGCGAATCCGCGCGGAGCGCGCCCGCCAGCGGAACGAGATCCTGCTGGATCCAGGCGATCACGGGCTCGAGCAGCTCGACCACCTCGACCCGGTCGATCCGGTCCTGCCCGGCCACGATCACCTCGTAGGCCGTGTAGCCGAGCCCGAGCCCGCCCACGAGCACGTCCAGGCCGCTTCCTCCATGCATGTCCAGGGCATGGCGAGCGAGGGTGCGTTCGGACAGGGTGAGATGGCTGCTCATCAGCATCTCGTGGTCGAGGGTCACGTCGGTAACGATCGTTCCGGGCTGGCTCAGTAGCTCCCGGCGTCGCAGACAGAGCGGCCCGAGCTCGGTCTCCTCCCAGGCCAGGATTTCGAAGTTGGATCTACCCATGGCGCCGCGACCCTAGCAAGTGTCACGAATCGCTTCGAGCAGCCGGCGCGTCCCGAGGATTCCGTGGGCGAGCGAGTCGCTGGGGTGGCTCTGCGGTCTATGCTGCGACCGATGTCCGACTCTCCCTCTCCCCCTCCTCACAGACCTGCCCCGGCTCCTATGCCCTCCGCATCCCCCTGGTTTCCGGGCTACACGATGGCCGCGGTCTCGACGGTGGCTTTGATCGCCACGGCGCCGGGTCAGACCCTCGTCCTCTCGCAGCTGAACCTGCCGCTGCGGACGGCGCTCGGCATCGAGCCAATCAGCCTCAACTCGGCCTATACGCTGGCGACCGTGCTGGCGGCGCTGCCGCTGGTCCGGGTCGGCCGGCTGGTGGATCGCTTCGGGCCCCGGCGCGCCCTGGCGACGGTCGCCGCCGCCTTCTCGCTGGCCTGCGTCCTGATGGCGACGGTGCAGGAGATCGTCAGCGTCTTCCTGGGCTTCTTCCTCCTGCGGCTGCTCGGACAGGGGGCGCTGGCCCTGGTCTCCCAGCACACCCTGGCGATGTGGTTTCATCGCCGGCTCGGCGCAATCCAGGGCGTCAAGCAGGTCGTGCTCTTCCTGGCCTGGATGCCGCTTCCGTTGCTCGCGACGGTGCTGATCCAGGCGCTCGGTTGGCGCTGGACCTACGTGATCTTCGGCCTGGTCGTGGCAGGCGTCGTGATTCCGCTGGCGCTGCTGCTCGTACGCGATCGACCCGAGGACCTTGGGCTCCAGATGGACGGCGACCCGGTGTCGTCGGTGTTCTTGGCCCGGGTTCGTCGCTCCCCGGTCCAGGATTCCCAGCGCGCGTCGTCGCGGGCCGCCGCCCCTGTCGTCCACAGCGGGATCGACGAGACGCGTGACTGGACCCTGTCCGGGGCGCTGCGGACGCGCGCCTACTGGACGCTCGCGGCATTCTTCTTCGTGTCGCCGCTGATCGGCACGGCCCTGCTCTTCGATCTGCAGTCGATCCTCGCGCTGGAGGGAGTCGACGCGAGCGCCGCGGCGTGGCCGATCAGCGTCTGGAGCGGGACCATGGCCCTGGCCTCGTTTCCCGGCGGCCTGCTGGCGGATCGCTTCCGGCCTCGCACGCTGATCCCGCTGGCGGCGGCGTTGGTCGCGACGGGCCCCCTGCTGATCTGGCGCGGAGGTGGCGTGTGGGCGGCAGCCGTGGCCCTCGGCTGCGGAGCGCTGGGCCAGTCGCTCGGGAGTGCGACGGCCGGCGCCAACCTGGCCCGATTCTTCGGTCGCGCTCAGCACGGAGCGATCCGAGCCTCGGTCGCGCGCATAGGCGTGATCGGCGCTGGCCTGGGTCCCCTCTGCACGGGGGCCAGTGCCTCGCTCACGGCGAGCTATGGCGCAGCGCTCGTCGGCCTCGCCCTGCTCTGTCTGCCCGTCGTCCTCGCCGCCTGCTGGCTCGACGCGCCGGGCGTACCCGGCCAGCGATCCTCTCCCGGCCGGGATGGATGAGATGGCCTCCCACTGGCCGGAATTCCGGGATCAGGATCCCGATCCGCCCGATCCCCGCGACCGCGGCGACCCCTGCGGTCCCTGCAACGGGGATTCCGGGTCGCTGTCGCGGGCGGCGGCGCGGAAGATGTTCTTCGCCATCAGACTCGTCTCCGCCCGGGCACGGCTGCGATAGAGATCGGTCCGGACACCCCGGATCCACTCGTCCCCGGGCTCGGCCTGCCACGCGAGCTCGACCAGCTCGCAGGCCAGGGCGAGATCGCCCTCGGCGCCACTCGTCTCCGCCCGCTCGGCCAACGCCCGCGCGCCGCCCGCCAGCGCCGCGACGGCGTCGGCCAGCTGGCCGTCGCGGGAGGGCTTCAGATGGGCCGGATTGCCGTCGTACCAGCCGCCGTAGAGGCGCCAGAGATTGCGGACGATGAACATCGGATCGTCGTAGATCGGCCTGAGGTAGGGCCTCTCGAGCAGCGCCTCGGGAATCGCCACGCCGTAGAGCACGTCGTTCAGCGTCGCGCCGTCGTTCATCATCGAGAGCGTCTGATGACAGATCGTCTCGAGCAGCTCGGCCGAATCGCCCAGCGCTTGCGCCACGCGGTCGGCGCCAAGGATCGGCGGGCCGTGGCCGGGGAAGAGCGACTCGGGCTCGAGAGCCGCCATCTTTCGCAGGCCCGCCGCCCACTCGCGCGGATAGCGCTGGACCTTCTGGGGATTGCCGCAGTTCGGTGCCGCCCAGATGAAGAGATCCCCGGTGTAGAGCGCCCGGCGCTGGGGAAGCCAGGCCCAGATCGCGTCGTCGGTCTCGCCGCGATCGTGATGGAGCTCGATCTCGAGGCCACCGATCTCGAGTCGTCGGCGGTCTTCGATCGTCTCGTCCGGGTAGCGGAAGCTGCGCGGAAAGACCGGCTTGGGGAAGCCGAACTGACGGGCGTTGATATGTCCGTTGTAGCCATTCGTCAGCTGGTAGCGATCGAAGCGTGCCGGGCAGGCGCGATGCGCCAGGATGCGGGCCGCCGGCCGGCCCTGGGACTCGGCCTCTTCGTGGAAGCGCAGCAATCCGAAGACGTGATCGACGTGGCCGTGGGTGTAGATGCCGGTATGCACGGGATCCTGCGTCCAGCCGCGTACCGCCTCGTACATCGCATTCGCGTGAAAGAGGCTCGAGGTATCGACGAAGACGAGCCCCTCGTCGCTGCGCAGGATCAGCGCATTCGAGAAGGCCGACATGAAGGCCGCTCTGTCATCGAGCGGCTCCAGCGCCACCAGGACCTGCCCGGGATGCACGTTGATCTCGCCCAGATCGCCGTTCCAGGCGCGCTCGGCCAGCTCCAGAACCTCGCCCATCCCGCCTCCTTCCGGGCGGCGCCCGAACTCCGCGCCACCCGCTGTCCCGGACTCGATCGTCCCCTACATAGCAGTCCTGATCCGATCGGCCGCCTCAGGAGAGCAGCGATCGGGCGATCAGCAGCGACGCGGACACGAGCATCAGGACCGCCAGCACCGACCAGGGCTCGAGCGCTGCCTCGAGCCGCTGCAGCCATCCGGACCAGATCATGCCCGCCCGCCCCTCGGACCCGAAGGCAGCGATCGCCCGATGCCGCGAGCGCTCTGCGATCGCGGTCAGCGAGTGGGAGGCTCTCCCGGCCGCCCGCAGCCCGGGCCAAAGCAGCCAGATCAGGTCCCCGGCCGGCACGCCTGCTTCCGCAAACCGCGTGCGCGAGAGGCCGAGCACGAGCAGCACTCCGGCCGCGATCGGTGCCAGCTTGGCCGTCGAGATCTTCGGCCAGCCCGGATCCAGCCATCCGAAGAGCCCGGGAAGCAGCGCGTCGACGGCGGGTACGAGCGCCAGGGAAACGAGCACCAGCCCCCACCAGGGCAGCCACAGCCCCGCGGATTCGTTCCGCGGCTGCTCGTCCGGATCCGATGTCGGGCCCTTCGACCACAGCAGCCCGACGAAGCGCGCCATCAAGGCGGCGGTGCCGACCACGCCGAGCACGAGCCCCGGCGCGATCCAATCGGGCGCTCCCTTCCAGGCGAGGGCGAGCGCCTCGAAGCGGCTCTTGGCGAGCGCCCCGCTCGTGCCCGGCGCGCCCACGATCACGAGCGCGGAGACGACGACGCCGAGCCGCAGCAGCAGCCGCCGGACGCCGCGCGAAGCCGTGCGTCCGGCGACACCGACCGACAGGAAGAGCGCAGCCTTGGCGAGGCCGTGGTGGAGCGCGAAGAAGCCGATCGCGAGGATGGCCGCCGAGGCAGCTGCCGGCTCGCTCGCGAGGGCGAGGCCCAGCCCGATCGTCATCCATCCCATCTGGCTGATGCTCGAGTAGGCCAGCAACACCTTGGGGTCGCGCTGGAGGGTGCCGAGCACGGCGGCGCCGAGAGCGCCCGCGAGCCCGATTCCCACACAGAGTCCGGCCCACTCCGCGCCGACGATCGTTCCGATCGGCAGCAGACGCAGCCATCCCAGCAATCCGGCTGCGATGATCGAGCCGCTCAGCAGGGCACTCGCCGGCGTGGGCGCAACCGGATGGGCCAACGGCAGCCAGACGTGGAGTGGCAGCATCCCGAGCTTGACGCCGAAGCCGGCGAGCAGCAACGCGATGCCGAGACCGCCGTGGGTCGATGTCGCGAGGCCGGACATCGTGTCGAATCCCATCGCGCCGCCCCCGGCCAGGGCGATCATGATGCCGGCTGCCAGCAGGGCCTCGCCGAAGATGGCGAGCACGAGGTAGACGAGGCCCGCGCGCCGTGCATTCTCGCTTCCCTCGTGCACGATCAGGCCGTAGCTCGTAAAGGTCATCAGGGCGAAGAAGAGGTAGAAGCTCGCCGCGTCGCCCGCGAGTGTCACGCCCACGTTGCCCGACATCGTCACCAGATGGAACGCGAAATAACGTGTCCGGGTCCCGTCCCGGCCCCCATCCCGATCACCGACACTGCCCCCGCCGTGCCGTGGGTCAGGCGGCCCGCTGCTCGGTCCGTCGTGTCGCGGGTCGTCCGGCCCGCCGTGCAGATAGGCGAAGGCGTAGAGGCTGGCGGCGAGCCAGACGGTCGCCGTCAGCAATGCGAAAGGTCGCCCCGGATCGTCGATTCCCAGCCCACTCCCGAAGAGCAGGGCGTCGAAGTGGACACCCGCTCCGCTCGGCGCGAAGAGCGCGAGCGCGAGCAGGGGCAGGGCGCCGACCCAGGCGAATCGCATCACGACGCTCCGCAGGCGTCGCACGAGCAGCAGCGCCGCGAGCCCGAGCGGCAGCCCCGGCGCCAGTGCCCAGAGCCATCCGGCCGCCAGCCACTCCGACCCGGCGCTCACGGTCCGTACTCCGTCGCCACGATCCGTTCGGTCCAGCCGTAGGGCGAGAGCGGCAGCCCTGCCAGCAGGCCAGCGGCGAGGGAGATCAGCGCCGTCGCGAGCAGCGGCAGCAACAGCCAGAGGCTCGTCTCCCAGCCCACCGTCGGGGGCCAATCGGCCTCCGCTCGACGCGGCCGGAACCAGGCGCGGTGAATCAGGGGCAGGAAGTAGGCCGCGTTCAGCGCGCTGCTCAACGCCAGCACGCCGATCACCCAGGGCTCGCCGGCCTCGAGTCCGCCGACTCCGAGCTGCAGCTTGCTGACGAAGCCCGCCATCGGCGGCACACCGATCATGCCGAGGGCCGCGACCGTGAAGGCCGCCATCGTCCACGGCATGCGCCGCCCGACACCGTCGAGCTCGTCGATCCGGTGGATCCCGAGCGTCTCCGCCAGGGCTCCCGCACAGAAGAAGAGCGTGATCTTCATGATGCCCTGATGCACCAGATGGACGAGGCCGCCGAGGGTGGCGGCGGGCCCGTAGAGCGCGACGCCCAGGGTCACGTAGGAGACCTGACTCACCGTCGAGAACGCGAGCCGGCGCTTGAGATCCATCTGCGAGAGGGCCCGGAGCGAGCCGTAGACGATCGTGACCGCCGCGACGGCCGCCAGCGCCAGGCCGACGCCCATTTCCCGGACGAGCTCGATGCCGAAGAGGCTGTAGACGACCCGCATGATCCCGAAGGCCCCCGCCTTCACGACGGCCACCGCATGCAGCAGCGCGCTGACGGGTGCCGGCGCCACCATCGCCACCGGCAGCCAGCCGTGGAGGGGCACCAGCGCTGCCTTCACCCCGAGTCCCGCCACCAGCAGCACGAAGATCGGGACGAGCATGGCCTGCGCGGCCGGGGGTGTGCCGAAGAGCGCTCCGCCGGGTACGAACTCGAGCGGGCCGGCCACCGCGTGGAGCCAGATCGCGCCGAGCATGAGCGCCGCGCCGCCCGGCACCGTGTAGTAGAGGTAGATGCGCCCGCCGCGAAGGGCTTGGACACTGCCCCGATGGACGACCAGCGGGTAGGTCGTCCAGGTGAGGATCTCGTAGAAGAACACGAAGCTGAAGAGGTTCCCGGCGAGGGCGATGCCCGAGGTCGCCGTCACGCACAGGCTGAAGAAGCCGAAGAAGCGGCTGCGATCGGGCGATCCCTCGAGATAGCCGATGGCGTAGACCGTCGTGAGAAGCCAGAGCCCCGCGGAGAGGCCGAGGAAGAGCAGGGCGAGCTCGTCGGCGACCAGCAGCAGCTCGAGGTTGGGCGCGATCTGGTGGCGCCACTCGATTGCGCGACCCTGCCAGGCCGAGGCGATCGCGTAGCCGACGAGGGTCACCTTCAGGCCGGCTCCGATCAGGTTGATCGCGGTCCGTGTGGCCCTGCGCTCCTCGCTCAGCCCGAAGACGATCAGTCCCGGGACGCAGGAGCTCGCGAGGATGGCGAGAATCAGCCCGGCGCCGGCTCCTGCATCCGCGCCTACCACGGGAAACCCCTCGACAGCTCGAGCAGCTCGAAGATCGGTGCGGGCCACAGGCCACTCGCGATCGCCGCTGCCGCCAGGCCCAGCGCGGCCAGGGTCATCGAGCGTGGCAGGCGATCCTCCTCGGAAGTCGGCGATGCCTCGCCGTCCGGCCCCGGCGCCTCGACCCGAAGCAGCATCCCGATCAAGCGGAAGACGTAGATCGACGTCAGCACGCTGCCCGCCACCATCACCAGCGCCCAGCTCCAGAGGCTGCGCTCGATGGCCGCCGTCACCAGCAGCCACTTGGCGCTGAAGCCGCCGCTCGGAGGCAGTCCGATCAGGCTGATCCCAGCGAGACCGATCGCCAGCGCGGTGCCGGGGGCGCGCCGGGCCACGCCGGTCAGCTCGTCGATCCGATCGTGCCCGTGAAGCGCGATCAGGTTGCCAGCGCAGAGGAAGAGCGCCGCCTTCGCCGCGGCGTGCGCCACGAGAAACAGGATTCCGCCCTGCCAGGCCAGGCGGGCGATCTCCTCGCGCTCGAGCGGGACGACCTCGGCGAGGCGCGCGGGCGCGGTCGCGAGCTCGTGCAGCGGTGTCGCGTCGAGGGCGACCGGGAGGAGCACGAAGAGATAGCCGAGCTGGGAGACCGTCGAGAACGCGATCATCAGCTTCAGCCGCTTCTGCTGCATCGCGAGCAGCGCGCCCCATGCGATTGCGATCGCGCCCAGCACGCCGAAGAGCTGGACGAGCAACACGTCGATCGCGCCCGGGAAGACTTCGACCCAGAGACGCAAAAGCACGTAGAAGGACGCCTTCACGACGATGGCGGAGAGCAGCGCGCTGACGGCGCTCGGCGCGCTGGCGTGGGCGCGAGGGAGCCAGCCGTGGAACGGAAACAGAGCCGTCTTGAGAGCCAGGCCGAAGGTCATCAACGCTAGAGCTGCACTGGCGCTCGGGCTCGTCTGGACGCCACTGCCCTCGACCGCACCCGCTGCGGCGCGCAGCGATGCCCCGACCCCATCCAGGGCCAGGCTGCCGTGCTCGCCGTAGAGGAGCCCGACACCGAGCAGATAGAACAGGGATCCCGCGATCGAGACGAGCAGATAGCGGAAACCCGCTTCCAGCGCCTCGCGGCCTCCTGCCAGGCACACGAGTGCGACGGCGGAGAGGCCCAGCAGCTCGAGCCCCACGTAGAGGTTGAACAGGTCGTTCGAGAGATAGAGCAGATCGAGGGATGCCCAGAGAAAGAGCATGAGGCTCCAGAACGGAGCGTCTCGTCGCGTGCGGGCCGGATCCCGGACGGAACCCACGGAGCGATCGTTGCCACCAACCCCCGAAACTCCGAGGCGCGCCTCGTAGAGCCAGGCCGCCGCCATGGCGAGCCAGGTGAGCGCCAGCAGGATCGTCGCGAGGCCGTCGACCCGGAGCTCGATGCCGAGCGGGGCGGCGTGGCCGCCGAGCCGGACGCGACCGGCCCCCCCGTCGAGAATCGTGAGCCAGCACGCGACGAGGGCGCCGCCCTGGCCGAGCACCACGAGGGCCGCCAGCGTGCGTGCTCCTCGTCCGGCGCTGAGGAAGGGGATGGGAGCAGCCGCCAGCGGGAGCATCACGAGAAGGATGGCCGCGCCTGCTTGCAGCGGCTCGTTCACGCATCCTCCGACAGCCGCGCGCGACCGCTCATGCGTGTCAGGCGACGGGCGAGGGCGAGCGCAAAGGCCGTGACGCTGACCGCGACGACGATGCCCGTCAGGACCATCGCCTGGGGCACGGGATCCAGTCGGCCGTCGGCGGTTCGCGGCGCCAGCCCGATCAGCAACAGAAAGACGCCCGTGCTCATCACGTTCAGGGCGATGATCTTGACCAGCAGCGATGGACGGACGGCAAGTCCGTGGAGACCGATGACGAAGAGCGCGGCTCCGCAGAGCGAGTAGACCTCGAGCCCGCTCACGAGGGACCGCCGTCCGGCTCGGAGGACTCGGCGAAGAAGATCCACAGGATCGCGGCGATCGAGATCGTGAGCGCACCCTCGATCAGCCAGACGAGGGGCTTCATCCAGGCCACCGGGTAGTCGAGGAAGGACCGCCCCGCGGCCATGGTCCCGAGGCCGACCGCGATGAAGATCTGGAGACCCAGGCAGGAGACGGCGCGCGCGGAAGGCGCGAGGGCCGCCTTCGAGTCGATGCGACGCGCAAGGGTCAGAAGGATCAGCAGGGAGGCCAGCAGGGTTCCCGCCTGAAAGGCGCCGCCCGGAGCGTGGGAGCCGGCCCAGCCGAGATAGGCCGCGGCCATGAGCCCCACCGTCGCGAGGACGCGGACCAGCGCCCCGAGCAGACCGCTCGGGTCGTCGACGCGCTTCGGCTTCTCGGAGCTTCGACCGGTCGGCGGCAGGGATCCGTCATCTTCGCGAGAACCCCATACGCCGACGAGCGCCGCCACCAGCACGCCGATCTCGAGCAGCGTGTCGTAGCCGCGGAAATCCAGCAGGACGGCCGTGACCTCGTGCTCGAGGCCCCGTATCGCGGAGGCCTCGGAGATCGCCGGGGCCAGGTCGGACTCTCGGACGCGATGCTCGAGAGTGATCCACGCCAGGCTCGATCCGAGGATCGTGCAGCCCACGCCGGAGAGGCCTCGAGCCAGACGCTGACTAACAGTCGACATCGTCTTTCCTCCGAGGGTCTTCGCTCGCATCGACCCCGCGGCTCGCGCCGTCCCCGGCTTCGTCCTTCTCCGTGCTGCCGTCCGGATGCGCCTCCGAGCGTCTTTCCGAGCGGGCCTCCGCGCGTTCGAGCACGGCGAGCGAGGCGACGAAGAGCGCCCCCGCCACCCCCGTTCCGATCGCGGCCTCGGCCAGGGCCAGGTCGGGCGAGCCGATCCGCACCCAGGCGATCGAGGCCATCACGCCGAAGGTGATGAAGAGCGCGACCGACTCGAAGCCGTCCCGAGTGCTCAGCGCGCGCCAGGCCACGGCGATCATCAGGACGGCGAGAATCGAGTCGAAGGAGAGCCCGAGCCAGTGGGCTGAGCCGCTCATCGCAACTTTCCGGACACGCCCACGCGCCAGGCGCTGCGTGCGATCAGATGGGAGACGACGGCGGTCGAGAGCAGCACCAGCAGCCAGATCGAGAGCAGTCGCAGTCCGGAGGCGAGGGAGCCCCGCTCGAGGGCGATGCCGAGTGCGATCAGTCCGAGGCCCACGTTGTCCGCCTTCGTGAGAGCGTGCAGGCGGCTATGGACGTCCGGGAAACGCAGGATCCCGACGGATCCCGCCAGAAAAAAGAAGGCGCCCAGGAGAAGGAAGAAGGCCGGGATGAGGTGGATCGCGCCGCTCATCGGGTCTCCCCGAAGCTGCGGCGCACGAAGGCCACCGCGACCACACTGGCCAGCAGCGCCAGGACCAGCGCGACGTCCTCCAGCACGGGAGCCCCGGAAGCTTCCGAGAGCAGCAGCAGGATGGCGACGCCGGTCGTGCCCCAGAGCTGTGCGGTGAGCATGCGATCGGCG
>CAYWGW010000060.1:0-17951 GCA_964457385.1 uncultured Spirochaetaceae bacterium | reverse complement strand
GTTCCGCCCGACAGAGTGCGTGGAATTCGCCGGTCGTCCACCCCGGAACGGATCGTTTTCCGCTCGCGGAGGCGCCTGCGGCCTTCGAGCGGGCACGGGATCGGCGGGCCGGGGCGATCAAGGTGGTGCTCGAGCCCTGAGATGCCGGGTGCCGAAGAGCGAGCGCCTCAGCCGATCAACGCGCTCGCCCGCTCCCGCAGCTCGAACTTCAGAACCTTACCCGAGGCATTGGTCGGTAGCTCGTTCACGACCTCCACATGACGGGGCACCTTGTAGTTGGCCATCTTCTCCCGGCTCCAGGCAATGATCTCGTCCGCGTCGAGCCGGGCATCGGGCAGGGGCACGATGAAGGCCATGCCGACCTCGCCCATGCGCTCGTCCGGCACGCCGACGACGGCCACCTGGGCGACGCCCTCGTGCTGGAAGAGCAGGTTCTCGACCTCCGCCGGATAGACGTTGAAGCCGCCCATGATGTACATGTCCTTGATGCGATCCGTGATGCGCAGGTAGCCGCGCTCGTCCATGATGCCGACGTCGCCGGTATGCAGCCAGCCGTCGGAGTCGATGGCCCGGGCCGTCTCGGCGGCGTCCTCGAAATAGCCCTTCATCACGTTGTAGCCCCGGACCAGGATCTCGCCGGGCTCGCCGCGCGGGACCTCGTTGCCCTCGTCGTCGACGCAACGCACCTCGGTGTCGGGAATCGCGCGGCCCGAGGTGGTGGCGATCGTCTCGTCGTCGTCCCCGAGCTCGCAGGCGCTCACCGTGCCGCAGCTCTCGGTCAGGCCGTAGGCGGTGATCACGTTGCGGAAGCCCAGCTCCGTGCGCATGCGCCGGACCAGCTCGACGGGCACCGCCGCGGCGCCGGTCACCGCCAGGCGCAGGGAGGAGAGGTCGTAGCGGTCGCGGTCGGGGTAGGCGAGCAGACTCTGATAGATCGTGGGCGGTCCCGGCAGCACGCTGATCTGCTCCTCCTGGATGCGTGCCAAGATCGCCTCGACGTCGAAGACGCGATGGGGCAGGCAGGTGGCCCCGTGGATCAGGCAGGCGAGCCAGCCGGCCTTGTAGCCGAAGGAGTGGAAGAAGGGATTCACGACCAGGTAGCGGTCCCCGGCCCGCAGTCCCACGCTGCGCCCCCAGACGTCGAAGACCTTCAGGTTCTGGCCATGGGCGGTCATCACCGCCTTGGGGTTGCCCGTCGTGCCCGAGGTGAAGATGAGATCCGAGAGATCCTCCGGCGCGATCTCCTCCGCGCGCTCGCGGGCGGCCTCGTCCTGGATCGTCGCGCCCCGATCGAGAAAGCCCTGCCAGGGCTCCCCCTTCGCGCTCTCGCCCTCGAGCAGCACGATGCCCTCGAGCTGCGGCAGATCGCAGCCCGCCACCGCATCGGCATAGTTCATGCCGAGAAAGTCGCCGACGGTGCAGACGAGACGGGCTCCGCTCTTCTCGAGCACGTAGGCGGCTTCGGCCGCCTTGAATCGCGTATTCAACGTGACGAGGCACGCCCCCGCCGATTGCAGCCCGAGGGCCGCCACGACCCAGCGTCCGCTGTTGGGCGCCCAGATCCCCACGCGATCCCCGCGCCGGGTCCCGGCCGCCATGAAGGCCCGTGCCGCCTCCTCGACGGCCTCGGCCAGACCGCGGAAGTCCAGCCGGAGATCGCCGTCCTCGAGAGCCGGAGCCTCGGGCCAGAGCCGGGCGGCGCGTGCCAGCGTCTCCGGGATCGTCCTCTGGTCCCAGACGGGCGGTTCCTGCAGCGGGTCGGCGGTCATCGATGGCTCCTCGTCCAGCTCTCGAAGTCAGGCTCGTCGTACCCGGACGCGCGAGATGACGCCCGCCCGTCCGTCCGGTCAGGCTCACTCGCCGAAGGGGACCCAACGCGGAGGACGTTTCTCGGCAAAGGCCCGACCACCCTCGGCGATGTCGGGACAGTCGTTATGCGCGCCGATGATGCGCCAGGCGTTCTCGATCGCGTCGTCGAGTCCCGTCTCGAGGCCCTCCCAGATGGCCTGCTTGGTCCGCGCCAGGGCGGTCGGCGAGTGCTTCGCGATCTTCGAGGCGATCTCGCGGGCCCGGGTCATCAGCTCGGCGCCGGGAACGACCTCCCCGACCAACCCGATGCGAAGAGCCTCCTCGGCGCTCATCCGCTCCGAGCCCCCGAGCAGGGCGAGACGCAGCACTGATTCCAGCGGCAGGCGGCGCGTCAGGCCGACCGGCTCGAGGCCGGCGACCAGCCCCATCTTCACGTGGGTGTCGAAGAAGGTCGCGTGGTCGGCGCAGATCGTGATGTCGCAGTCTGCCACGAAGTGGAAGCCGCCTCCGTTCACCATGCCGTTGATCGCCAGCACGACGGGCTTCCAGCAGCGGTTCTGCAGCGGCGTCAGCCGGAACCAGGGTGCCGTCTCCCGCGACTGACTCGCCGTCTCGCGGCTGTCCGCCTCCATCGCCGCCATCACGTCCATGCCCGTGCAGAAGGCCTTCTCGCCCGCGCCCGTCAGGATCGCGCAGACGATGTCGGGGGAGGACTTCACCTCGGCCCAGGCCGCGGCCAGCTCGTCGGCCATCGCGGCGGTGAATGCGTTGTACTGCTGTGGACGGTTCAGGGTGATGGTGGCGACGCCGTCGCTCTTCTCGAAGAGGATGGTCTCGGTCGTCTCGGTCGTCATCTCGAGCTACTCCCGGGCGAGCAGGGCGATGCCGCAGGCCGTCGGATGCCCCCCGATGTTATGCGATAGCGCCATCTTGCCCTCCAGGTTCGCGACCTGACGCTCTCCCGCCTGCCCGCGGAGCTGGAGCACGTTCTCGTAGATCATGCGGACTCCGGTGGCGCCCGTGGGATGGCCGAAGGTCTTGAGGCCGCCATCGGTGTTCACCGGGAGCTCGCCGTGGAGCTCGAAGGTGCCGGCGGCGATGCAGTCCTTCGCTTCGCCCTTCGCGCAGAAGCCGAGATCCTCGTAGGTCAGCAGCTCGGTGAGAGAGAAGCAATCGTGGACCTGGGCGACGCCGATCTGGCTGCGCGGATCGCTCACGCCGGCCATCCGGTAGACGTCGTCCCGGGCCCAGGCGGTGGGCTTCCAGGAGAGGAAGTCGTGGCCGGGATCCTTCTGGGGATTCGGGCCGGCCTGAACAGTGACCCCCTTCACGACGACGGGGTCGCTCCGGAAGCCCTTCGCGAGATCGCTGCGGGTGAGGATCGCGGCCGAGGCGCCGTCGGTCTGGGCCGCGGAGTCGTAGAGGCCGAAGGGCCAGGAGATGATGCGCGCCTTGAAGTAGTCCTCCTCGGTGATCGGGCGTTTCAGGAAGGAGCGGGGTGCGAGGCAGCCGTTCGCGTGGTTCTTGATTGCGATCTTCGCCAGGTCCTCGCGTCCGGCGCCGTAGCGCTCGAAGTAGGTGGCGGCCGCGAGCGAGAACCAGCCCGCCGGCGTCTGGGGCAGGTCCCGCACCCGATCCACGACCACCGAGGGGCCAGAGACGCCGCGATCTTTCGGCTTGTCGTAGCCCACCACGAGAACCGTGTCGTAGAGACCCGCGGCGATCGACATCACGCCAAGGCGGATGAGATCGGTTCCCGTGGCACAGTAGTTCGTGGCGAAGGAGACGGGCTTGTGGAAGAGCTTCAGGGCGTCGGCGCACTCGTGGGGGCCCTTGTTCGAGTAGATCGAGCCGGTGAAGACCGCATCGATCTGGCGTTGGGGGTCCTCGATGCCGGCGTCGGCGTAGGCCTCGTAGGCAGCGTCGACGATCATGTCCGAAGGGGACTGCTCCCAGTTCTCGCCGAACTGGCAGCAGCCGACACCGACGATCGACACCCTGTCGCGAATCCCGTCGCGTGCGGGGCCCGATCGTCGCCTCGCGTCGGCGTCGCGGCCGTCCCGCGTCTCCTGGGTTGCCTGGATCTCTCGAGCCAAAGGGGCTCCTCCTCTCGGGGTACTCGGGTCAGGGCGCCCCATTCAGGGCGCTCGGGTCAGAGCGCTTCGGGTGCGGGTGTTTCAGGTGCGGGAGTTCCCTTCCAGTAGTAGTTGGGGCGGCCACCGGATTCGTGGATGCGGCGGAAGACGAACTCGACGGGTTGACCGATCTTCATGTCCTCGGGCGCGATCTCGATCAGCTGGAGATGGATCCGGGCACCGTCGACGTCGGTGATGGTGACGACGGTGGGCGGGTTCGGCGTCGGAAAGAAGTAGTCGAAGGTGTAGGTGACTACCCGGCCGATGCGGTCGGAGAGTCGCACCTTGTCGAAGCCGTCCTTGTGGAAGCAGGTCTCACAGACGCGCTGGGCCGGGAACTGGATCGCCCCGCAAGCTCGACATTGCTGACCGAGGAAACCGAGGTCGTCGTCGCGCTCCCGAAAGAGGATCGTGGCGGAGAGTCCGGGACCGGTCCCGGCGTCCCACTCGCGGACGGCGAGGCCCCGAGCCTGGACGTAGTCCTCGTAGCGCCCGATCGTGCGTCGGCGTGGCAGATGCCAGGCCACGCCGCGCCGGGGTGCCAGCTTCTCGATCGCGGCCGTCGTCCGCAGCGCCATGGCGTCGGCGCCGTTGCCGAAGTTTGCGACGAGCAGGCGTTCGTCCGGGCGGGCCTGCTCGAGGGCAGCGACGAGCAGCATCGGGGCGAAGGCCGCCCCGGTGTTGCCGAGCTGGCCGAAGAGGGGCGATTGCAGGCGTTCGCTGCGGATACCGAGGGACCGGGCCAGGGCACCGTGGGATCGGGCATCGGGTCCTGTGAGGACCACGCGATCGTAGTCCCCGACCGAGCCGCCGGCCTGCTCGAGCAGCGTCTCCACGGCGGACTTCATGTTGGGCGTATACGACTCCTGGATCACGAAGCGGTCTTCCCAGGAGTGCACGAATTCGTGGTCGGCCGGACGCCAGAGATCGGTGATCTCGTCGCTGACCGTCGCGGCGGACTCGAGGCCGGCGATCGCCTCGCCGTCGGCGATCAGGAAGGCCGCGGCGCCGTCTCCGAGCTGGGCTTCGAGGCCGCTCTTCGGCGCGGCCAGTCGTGCATCGCTGGCGATCACGAGGGCGCAGCGGGCGGAGCCCGCTCGCACGGCGTCGACGGCGGCGCGCAGGGCGGTGGTGCCGGCACGGGTCGAGCCGGTCTGATCTGCGGTCTGGATCCGGCGCGGCAGATCGAGGGCACGGGCGGCGAGGGCGGCGGAGAGCTTCTCCTGGAAGGGCAGGGTCGTCGAAGCGAAGATCAGCAGGTCGACCTGCGAGCGATCGAAGCCCTGCAGGCAATGGATCGCGGCGGCCACGCCCATCGTGATGGCGTCCTCGTCGTTCCAGGCGACGGCCTTCTCGGGGCCGCCCTCCTTGGTGGGCCGCCCCGCGATGACCGACAGGGGAAGCCGCGTGCGGGGGATGTAGGCGCCGTAGGATACGAGGCCGATCATCGGGTCTCCTTCACGCCGTGGCCGCGCGATCCGCCGCGCGATCTGCCTCGAGCTTGGCCTCGAGAATGTCGGCGATCTTCTCGGCGTGCTCGTCCTGGTCCCCGAAGAGCGTCTCGAGCACCCAGGCCCGCTTCAGATAGTAGTGGGCGAGGACCTCCCACGTGAAGCCCATGCCGCCGTGGACCTGGATGCCGACGCGCGCGTTCCGGATCGCCGCGTCGCCGGCCACGAGCTTGCCCGAGCTGACGGCTTTCTGGACGTTCGCGACCTCGGGCGCGTCGAGGGTGGCTCCGGCGTTGTACGCCCCCGCCCGCGCAGCTTCCTGCTTCACGAACATGTCCGCCAGCATGTGCTTCACGGCCTGGAAGCCGCCGATCGGGCGTCCGAACTGCTCGCGGCCCTTGGCGTATTCGTTGGCCAGCTCGAGGGCGCCGGCGGCCAGCCCCAGGAGCTGGCCGGAGACGATCGCGGCCCCCTCCAGTCGCATACGCGCCGAGGCCTCGGCGTTGGCGATCGGCTCGCCGGCCGGGAGGCTCTCGACCAGATGCAATGGGGTCAGGGGATCGAAGGGAATCTCGACCGGCTGAGCGGAGAGGGCCTTCGGATCGAGTCGCTCGATGCCCTCCGGACGTAGGACGAGCAGCACGTCGAGGCTGTCGAGATGCTCGATCAGGATCGGATCCGGGCGGGTGCCGCAGAGATCGATGCCCCCGACCACGGTCTCGCCCGTTGCGGCCCCCTCGATCAGGCCGGCAGCCAGATGGCTCCAGACGAGGGGGCCCGGGACCAACCGGCGTCCGAGCTCCTCGAAGACGAGCACGGCGTCCGCGTAGCCCAGCCCCACTCCGCCTTCCTCCTCGGGCAGCCGCAGCGCGAAGACGCCCATCTCCGCCAGCTCCTTCCAGAGCGCCCGGTCGAAGCCGCCGGTCTTCTCGAGCTCGGCATAGCGTTCCTGCGGAACCTGGCCCTCCACGAAGCTCCGGATGCCGTCGCGTAGCGCCTTCTGGTCTTCCGTCGGTTGAAAGTCCAACTCGTCTCCTCGCGCCGGCGCTAGCCGGCCTGCGGTCGCGGCTCTTTTGGCTGGCCCAGCACCCGTTCGCCGATGATGTTCTTCTGGATCTGGCTGGTGCCCGCCGCGATCGTGAGCGAAATCGACTGCATCGCCCGGGACAGCCAGCGGCCCGAGGGCAGGCCGGCCACGTCCGAGCGGGAGAGCGCCGCGCGCCCCAGCAGCCGCATCGCCAGCTCGCCGATGCGATGGTAGAGCTCGGTGTAGTGGAGCTTGATGGCGGAGGCGCCGAGTCCCGGCACCCCGGTCTCCTTCGCCTCGCAGACCGAGAGCTTGACCATCGCCCAGAGCGCCTCGAGCTCCGCCGCGAGATGGCCGATCTCCCGCCGGAGGGCCCTGTCCTCCCAGGCCCGCGTGCCCTGGCTGGTCACCCGCTGGGCGACGGCGATCATGTCCTGGACGAAGGCCTGGAGATGGATCATGTCGCTGGCGAAGGCGGTCCCGCGCTCGAAACGGAGCGTCACGTTCGTGACGCGCCAGCCATCGTTCTCCGCGCCGACGAGGTTCTCGACCGGGATGCGGACGTTCTCGAGGAACATCTCGCTGAACTCCGCCTCGCCTTCCAGCGTCGGCAGCGGCTGGGTCGAGATGCCCGCGAGATCCATCGGCATGATCAGCCAGCTGATGCCGCGATGCTTGGGGGCGCTCGGGTCGGTGCGGACGAGCAGCTCGCAGTAGTCGGCGACCTGGGCGAAGGAGGTCCAGATCTTGTGGCCGCTCACGACGTAGTGGTCGCCATCGCGGACGGCCACGGTCTGCAGGCCCGCGAGGTCCGAGCCGGCCGCGGGCTCGGAGAAGCCCTGGCACCAGACCTCCTCGCCCGAGAGGATCCGCTGGATGTGGCGGGCCTTCTGCTCCGGCGTGCCTTCGGCCATGATCGTCGGGCCGCCGTGCAGCAGGCCGACGAAGTTCACGCCGACGTAGGGCGCGTCGGCCAGGGCGATCTCCTCGAAGTAGATCAGCTGCTCGATCAGGGTGGCATCGCGACCTCCGAACTCCCGGGGCCAGTTGATGCCGGCCCAGCCCGCGTCGAAGAGCTTGCGCTGCCAGCCGGTATCGTAGGCGCGTCGCGCGTACCAGTCGTGGCTCGGGGGCGGTGGGCCATGGGCGGGCACCTCGGCCGTCAGCCAGCTGCGCAGCTCGCGTCGGAACTTCTCCTCGGCCTCGGTGTACCGGAGATCCACGCCTCGATCCTCCACGGCGGGCCTGATTCGCTCGGCCCGCGTCCATCCCCGCTCGGCCCGCCGATGGGTCCACGCAGGCAGCGCAGACCGCGGACTCGAGGATTACGATCCGCAGCGTATCGGAATGCCATGGGAGCGTCAAAGACCGGCCGCGGTCTCGTCTCAGTCCCCCGGCTCTCGGAACCCCTCGATGAACCGGACGTAATCGTCGAGCACCGGAAGTACCTCGTCGCGAGGCGCCGACGGCAGCCGCAGCACGGCCTCGGTGGCGCCGCTCTCTCGGTAGTACCCGAGCTTCTCGTCGGTCGGGAGCACGCCCATCGGCACGACGTGCAGCGCCTCCGGATCGCGCCCCCGTTCGCGCAGCCCTTCCCGCAGCCGCGCGAGCTCGGCCGCCATGCCGGCGCCGCCGATCGGCATCCAGCCGTCGGCGTACTCGGCGATGTGGTTGAACAGGGTGGGACCCGCTCCGCCTCCGATCAGGATCCGCGGACGCGGTTGCTGCACCGGCTTCGGCCATTGCCAGGAGGGCTCGAAGCGCACGAACTCGCCGTCGAAGGACGCGACCTCCCGGGCCCACAACGCCTGCATCGCGAGCATCGTCTCGCGCACCCGCGCCCGGCGTCGTTTCGTATCGATGCCGTGGTTCTCCATCTCCTCGAGGTTCCAGCCGTAGCCGATCCCGAAGACGAGTCGGCCGCCTGAGATCCAGTCGAGGGTCGCGAGCTCCTTGGCGAAGGTGATTGGGTCGTGTTGCGCCGGCAGCCCGATGCCCGTGCCCAGGCGGATCGTCCGGGTGACCGAGGCCGCCGCGGCCAGCGCGATGTAGGGATCCGGACTGCGCAGATACTCTTCGGCCAGCTCCTCCGTGCCGGTGGGGGGCGGCGTACGGCGACTGGTGGGAATGTGTGTGTGCTCCGGGACGTAGAACGAGTAGAAGCCCCGGGCCTCCGCCTCGCGGGCGACGTCGACGGGATGCATCGCCCTGTCCGTCGCGTGGATCGTGACGCCGATCTTCATGGCAGACTCGGGACCTCTGTGTCGAGCGGGTGGCATCGAGACGGGTGCTTCGAGACGGCTCGCGGGCAGCGCCTCGTAGGGATGGCTTCTGTGGCTGGCTGATCGTATAGGGCTTGCGCACTGCGCCGTCGAGCGATCGGGGCTGACGAGCCCTCCGAACGGTTCGCGACTGGGAGTTCTACTCTCTATACTCACGCGTCCACGCTCGATCGGATCGAGCGTGGACGAACGTTCGGAGGAGAGATCCGATTTGAGCGCCGCCGCCTTCGATGCCGACTACCGCCTGGAAGATCGCTACCGGATCGAATCGGGACGGGTCTTCCTGACCGGCAATCAGGCGCTGGTTCGGCTGCCCCTGATGCAGCGGCAGCGGGACCTCGCGGCGGGCCTGAACACGGCGGGCTTCATCTCGGGCTATCGCGGCTCGCCGCTCGGGATCTTCGACATGAATCTCTGGCAGGCGAAGGATTTTCTCGACCGCCATCAGATCCGCTTCGAGCCGGGACTGAACGAAGATCTCGCGGCGACCGCCGTCTGGGGCTCGCAGCAGGCGACGCTGCTCGAGGGGCCGAAGGTCGATGGCGTCTTCGCCATGTGGTACGGGAAGGGCCCGGGCGTCGATCGTTCCTGCGACGCGCTGAAGCACGCCAACTACGCCGGGACCTCGGCTCGGGGGGGCGTGCTCGCCCTGGCGGGCGACGATCCGGGCGCCAAGTCGTCTTCCATCGCCCATCAGAGCGAGCCTGCCCTGATCCATTGCGGGATCCCGATCCTGAATCCGTCGAGCGTGCAGGACTACCTCGACCTCGGGCTCTACGGCTGGGCGCTCTCACGCTATTCGGGCTGCTGGGTCGGGTTCAAATGCCTGACGGACACGATCGAGAGCGCGGGCTCCGTGCACGTGGCGCCCGAGCGTGTGCAGGTCGTGACGCCCGACGACTTCGAGATGCCGTCCGGTGGGCTCCACATCGGCTGGACGAACATGCCGCTCGCGGTCGAGCAGCGGCTCTTCGAGCAGCGGCTGGTGGCCGTGCGGGCCTTCGCGCGTGCGAACCGGCTGGATCGGGTGGTGCTCGAGGGCGAGCGTCGGCGACTGGGCATCGTGACGACGGGCAAGGCCTACGGAGATCTGCGACAGGCGCTCGAGGACATCGGCCTCGACGACGCCCGCGCGCGCGAGCTGGGCCTTTCGATCTACAAGGTGGCGTTAAGCTGGCCGATCGAGCCCGAGGGTTTGCGCCGCTTCGCCAGTGGCCTCGACGATCTGATGGTGATCGAGGAGAAGAGGCCGATCCTCGAGGAGCAGCTCGCGAGCGTTCTCTACAACCTGAGCGATCGGCCGCGGCTGTTCGGCAAGCGTGATCTCGAGGGTCGACCCCTGGTGCCTGAGATCGGCGAGCTGAATCCCCAGGTGGTGGCGGAGGTGCTGCGCCGCTGGATCGCCGATCGGGCGCCAGAGTGGCGATCGCGGCTGATTCCGGAGCCCCCGAAGCCGGCGCTCGAGGCCCAGCCGGGTGGGCTCATGCGGCTGCCGTCGTTCTGCTCGGGCTGCCCCCACAACCGCTCGACGGTCGTGCCCGAGGGCAGCATCGCCCTCGGCGGCATCGGATGTCATGGCATGGCGGTCTGGCTGCCCGATCGGCGGACCCTCGCCGTGAACCAGATGGGGGCCGAGGGCGCCAACTGGATCGGCCAGGCGCCCTACACCAGCGTGGATCACATCTTCCAGAACATGGGGGACGGCACCTACTTCCATTCGGGATTCCTGGCGATCCGTGCGGCTGTCGCCGCAGGCGTGAACATCACCTACAAGATCCTCGTCAACGGTGCGGTCGCGATGACCGGCGGCCAGCCGATCGAGGGCGAAGAGATGCCGGGGGAGATCACGACCCCGGAGATCGCGCATCAGCTCCGGGCCGAGGGCATCGACACGATCGTGGTGCTCTCCGACGACATCGAGAAGTACAGCCGGGACAGCTTTCCCGCCGGTGTCGAGATCCATCATCGCAACGACATCGATCGCGTCCAGAAGCGGCTGCGGGAGGTGCCGGGCGTGACTGCGTTGCTCTACGACCAGACCTGTGCCGCCGAGGCGCGTCGCCTGCGCAAGCGCGGCGATCTGCCCGACCCCGATCGGCGCATCGTCATCAACGAGCTGGTCTGCGAGGGCTGCGGCGATTGCTCGGTGCAGTCGAACTGCATCTCGATCGAGCCGGTGGAGACCGAGTTCGGGCGCAAGCGCAAGATCAACCAATCCTCTTGCAACAAGGACTACTCCTGCCTCGAAGGCTACTGCCCGAGCTTCGCCTCGGTGATCGGAGGCCGGCTGAAGACGGTCGAGACGAAGGGAATCGACGCTGGCGATGGCGCGATCTTCGCGGACCTGCCCGAGCCCGCCCTGCCTTCTCTGGATCGACCCTTCAACGTCTTCGTGGCGGGCATCGGGGGCACCGGCGTGATCACGATCGGCGCCCTGATCGGCATGGCGGCACATCTCGAGGGCAAGGGTGTGTCGCTGCTCGACGTGACGGGCCTGGCCCAGAAGAACGGCCCCGTGGCGAGTCATGTCCGGGTCGCCCGGCAGCCCGAGGATCTCCACTCGACTCGGATTCCGGCGGGCGGCGCCGACCTCGTCCTCGGCTGCGATATCGTCGTGACGACCGGCGCAGACGGGCTGGCGAAGCTCTCACCCCAGCGCACCCAAGCCATCGTCAACACCCATGTGGCACCGACCGCGGAGTTCGCCTCCAACCCCGATCTCGACGTCTCGTCGGCGGCGATGGAGTCCCGCATCCGGGCCTCCCTCGGCGACGAGCGATCGGAGTTCGTGGACGCCACGAGGCTCGCCACGGCGCTGCTCGGAGACGCGATCGGGGCGAATCTCTTCCTCGTGGGCTACGCGCTCCAGCGGGGGCTGATCCCGGTCGGACTGCCCGCCCTCGAGCGCGCCATCGAGCTGAACGGCCGATCGATCGAGATGAACAAGCGGGCGCTCGCCTGGGGGCGGCTGGCGGCCCACGACCAGGGTCGGGTGGTCGAGGCGGCCGGTCTGCACGCACGACCGGCCGGCTCGTCGGACGCCTCCGGAGGCCTCGAGGAGCGGGTGGCCCGGCGCATGGCCTACCTGACCGACTACCAGAACGAGCGTTACGCAGAGCGCTATGCCGAGCGGGTCCGCCAGACGGCCGCCGTCGAACGGGCGATCGGCGTCGAAGGCCATGCGCTGGCGGAGGCCGTGGCCCGCTACTACTTCAAGCTGCTGGCCGTCAAGGACGAGTACGAGGTCATGCGCCTGTGGTCGAGCGACTCCTTCCAGCGACAGCTCGACGCGGAGTTCGAAGGCGATTACAAGCTCGAGTTCCACCTGGCGCCCCAGATGTTCTTTCCCCGCGACCCGGAGACGGGACGCGTCAAGAAGCTTCGGATCCATCGGCGGCTCTTCGCGGTGATGAAGCTCCTGCGCAGGCTCAAGTTCCTGCGCGGCACGCCTTTCGATCTCTTCAACCGATCGGCCCATCGGCGACGGGAGTGGGCGTTGGTCGGGGAGTACGAGGAGGTGCTCGACGAACTCCTCCGGGACCTCACCCCCGACAATCACGAGCTGGCGGTGGAGATCGCCGGGATCCCGGAGCACATCCGGGGCTTCGATACGGTCAAGGACGCGCAGATCGTGGCGGCCAAAGAAAAGGAGGCGCAGCTCCTGGATGCATTCCGGAATCGGGTCCGGGGCTGAGCGTGGGGATTGACTGGCGGTCAATCGGGCCTGGAAGGTTGCTTCGGCCGGGCGTGCTCGACGAGAGGGGCATCCCGGGTGCATTTTCGGCGCTGCGCAGGAGTCCGTGATCCGGATTCCGGGCCCCGGCCGACCCTTTTCGGGTTGACGTGGACACGTTCTGGAAGGATCTTGAAGGCTGGATCCAGATCCCCCTCGAGGTCGGGAGGGCTGCGTCGCTCCCGATCCCTGGATGAGCCCGAGCGACCTGCGAACAGCACGTTTCCTCGGGGACGGCGTCCGGGCTCCCGGTCGCGCGGCCGGGCCACGCGGAGGTGGACGGCGGACGGCGACGATGAAGAAGACGACCAGACGGACGACGACCACAGGCGACCATCCAAGAGAAGACCACCAGAGAGAAGAGAGAGAAGAAGAGACGATGTCAGGAACCCAATCCTCCAGGAGCGCCGCCGAGCTGCGCCAGATTCTCTCGAGCCGGAAGATCGAAAGGGTCGTCGTGCTCGGCGCGAACGGCACGATGGGGTTCGGCAGCGCCGCCCTCTTCACCACAGCGGTGCCCGAGGTGACCTTCCTCGCGCGCTCCAAGGCCAAGGCCGAGGAGGGCCTGGCGGCGGCGATCAAGCAGGTCCGGTCGCCGACCGTCGCCAGCCGGTCGAAGGTCGGGGACTACGATCACGATCTCGATTCCGCCGTCGCCGACGCGGACCTGATCTTCGAGGCGCTGGCCGAGGATCTCGCGATCAAGAAGGAGATCTTCGATCGCGTAGAGAATGCCCGTCGGGACGACTCGATCGTGGCCACCGTGACCTCGGGACTCTCGATCAACGCGCTCTGTGAGGGCAGGAGCGACTCCTTCCGCGAGCATTTCCTGGGGCTGCATTTCTTCAATCCGCCGAACGTGATCGTCGGAACCGAGCTGATCCCAGGCCGGGACACCGATCCGGGCGTCGTCGACTTCGTGGATGCGTTCGCGCAGCTCCGACTGGGTCGGGAGATGGTCCGGACCTTCGATACGCCGGCCTTCGCGGGCAATCGCGTAGGCTTCAAGGTGATGAACGAGTGCGCGCAGCTCGCCGAGGAGCTGGGCCCGTTGCTGGTCGACAAGCTGGTCGGACCCTACACGGGTCGGGCTCTGACGCCCCTGGCGACGGTGGACCTCGTCGGTTGGGACATCCACCGGGCGATCGTGGACAACGTCTACGAGAACACCGACGACGAGTCCCACGAGACCCTGCGCCTGCCCGATTTCATGGCGCGGCTGATGGAGAAGGGCGTGCTCGGCAACAAATCGGGTGGCGGCTTCTTCCGCAGGGACGGCAAGAAGCGGACGGTGCTGGATCCTAAGACCGGCGGCTACACGCCCGAGGAGGAGATCGAGCTGCCGGATCTCGGCTACATCGATCGCGTGGCCGAACTCCATCGCGACGGCCGCTATGCCGAGGGCATGTCGGTCTTTCTGTCGGCCGAGGGAGAGTACGCCCGGATCGCCCGCAAGGTGATCGCGGGCTACATCGCCTACGCTTTCCATCGTGTCGGGGAGGTCACGGAATCGATCGACGGCATCGACCGGATCATGGGCATGGGATTCAACGTCGCGCCGCCTTCGGTGCTGGTCGACGCGATCGGAGCGAAGGGCGTGGTGGGCATGATCCGGGAAGCCGGGCTCGACGTGCCCGAGGCCCTGGAGAAGGCCGCCGAGACGGGCAAGCCCGAGCGGTTCTTCACCCATCGACGCATCAACGTGGGGCGGTTCTTCGTCGCCGGGTAGGCCGACGGATCCGGATTCGCTCGGCTACTCTCGGGCTTCGGCCCGGATATCTGCGGGAGGAGAGAAAATGGCTGCTGGTTCCGAAGTCTACGTGCTGGGCGGCTACCAGACGGACTTTGCACGCAACTGGACCAAGGAGAACAAGCATTTCTCGGCGCTGATGCGCGAGAGCGTGCGGGGTGCGCTCGAGGTCTGCGAGATCGCGCCGGAGGAGGTCGAGAGCGCCCACATCGGTAACTTCGCGGCCGAGCTCTACTGCATGCAGGGCCATCTCGGCGCGTTCTTCACCGAGGTCCACCCGGCCTTCAGCGGCCTGCCCACCGGTCGTCACGAGGCGGCCTGCGCCTCGGGCTCGATCGCGCTGCTCGCGGCCTCGGCGGAAATCGAGGCCGGTCGCTACGACCTGCAGGCCGTGGTCGGGATCGAGCAGATGAAGACCGTGTCGGCCGCCGAGGGTGGGGCCTATCTCGGGACGGCCGCCTGGTACGAGGCCGAGGCTGAGGGGATCGAGTTCCCCTTCCCCAAGCTCTTCGGGCGTCTCGGCGACGAGTACGACAAGCGCTACGGCCTGAAGGACGAGCATCTGGCCGAGATCTCGCGCCTCAACTACGAGAACGCCAAGCTGAACCCGAATGCCCAGACGCGCACCTGGTACATGAACAAGGACCATGCGCTCTGCCGGACGGACGACAATCCCTCTGTCGGCGGGCGCATCCGGATCGCGGATTGCTCCCAGGTGACCGACGGTGCCGTCACGGTCTTTCTCGCCTCGCGCGACTACGCCGAACGCTACGCGAAGGGCATCGGCAAGAAGCTTTCCGAGATTCCCCGCATCAAGGGCTGGGGGCATAACACGGCGAGGCTGAAGTTCGAGGACAAGGTCGCGGAGAGCGCGGGCGCCCAGTACGTGCTGCCCCACGTCCGGAGCACCATCGCCAACGCCTGGAAGCGCGCCGGAATCGCCGATGTGAACGGAATCGATGGGATCGAGACCCACGACTGTTTCACGACCTCCGAGTACATGGCGATCGACCACTTTGGCATCACGGCGCCGGGGGAGTCCTGGAAGGCGATCGAGGAGGGCTGGCTCGAGATCGACGGCAAGCATCCGATCAATCCGAGCGGTGGCCTGATCGGGGCCGGGCATCCGGTGGGTGCGACCGGTTGTCGGCAGCTGCTCGACTCCTACCTCCAGGTAACGGGACAGGCCGGCGGTTACCAGGTCGAGGGAGCGAAGAACTTCCAGACCCTGAACATCGGTGGCAGCGGCACGACGAGCGTCTCCTTCGTGGTCGGCGTCGACTGAGAGCCGCCGAGGCCGCTCCGACTGTGGAGGCGATCGGTTCAGGTGCGCGAGCGCTGCCAGATCCGGATCACCCGCTCCGCGTCGGTGACGGTCGTGATGGCACCGAGGGTGTGTCGGAAGACCGCCTCGACGTAGTCCTCGGGAAAGCCGGCGACGGCGTCCCGGGGAATCACGACCTGATAGGCCGCGTTGACGGCGTCGAAGGCGAGATTCTGGATCGCCACGTTGACCGACACGCCGACCGCGACGATCGTGCGGATCCCCAGGTTGCGCAGGATCGAGTCGAGCTCGGTGCCCTGGAAGGGCGAGAGTCCGTGGAGTCGGGCGAGCACGAGGTCCGTCGGTTCGACCGGGATCTCGGACACGATCTCTGCGGCGGCGCTGCCCTCCAGCAGGGGATGGGGCACGCGGCTCATGTGCTGGAAGAGCCGCGCATTGGTGTTGGCACCGAGTCCGTCTGCGCGGCGGACGGCCGTGCAGTGCAAGACGGGGACACCGGCCCGCCGCGCCTCCCGAGTCAGCTCCGCCACGACGGGAATCATCCCCTGGCGCGCATGCTCGGCGAGCGCCGGGAGCCCCGAGAGATCGCCGATCACCCCGCGTTGGCATTCCTGGACGACGAGCGCGCAGAGCCCCGGCTCGAGTAGCGTGGCGAGGTCGAAGGACGCTCCGCCCGAATCCTGACTCCCTGCGTTGGAGTCATCTGCGTTCGAATCATTTGCCTTCGAAATCGGCCTTCTCCCTGGCGGCCATCGCCTTGTAGCCGAGCGCCATGTCGTCGGAGCTGAACAGCACGGCGGCGCTGGCCGCCTCGAATTGCATCGCCTCTCCGAGCCCCTGCTCGGCGCGGTAGTTGATCGTGCGCTTGATGCCCTGGACCGCCAGCGGCGCGTTGGCGGCGATCTCCTCGGCCAGGGCACGGACGTGGGCGAGGAGCTCATTCCTTGGTACGACCTCCTGGACGATGCCGATACGCAGGGCCGTCTCGGCGTCGATGCGGCGTCCGGTCATCGCGAGCAGCTTCGTCCAGCCGGCACCGATCTCCCAGGCCAGCCGCAGGTCGCCCCCGGCGTCGATCGAGACCCCCACGCGTGGCTCCGGCAGGGCGAAGCGGGCGTCGTCGGCGGCGATCCGGATGTCGCCCATCATGGCCACCTCGAGCCCGGCGCCGAGGCAGTAGCCGTGGATCGCCATCAGCACGGGTTGGGGGAGATGGGCGAAGACCTTGAAGCGCTCGTGCACCCAGCGAAACTTTTCATAGTAGTTGCGCACCTTCTCGGCCGGGGATCGACCCGTGATGCGATCCTCGGGCATGCCGAGGTCGACGCCGGCGCAGAAGGCCCGACCCTCCGCCCGCACGATCACGACCCGGATCGAGTCGTCGAAGCGGATCTCGTCCGCCAGCGCCGTCACCTGCCGGGCCGACTCCCAGCTCCAGGCGTTCAGCTTGGCGGGATTGTCGAGCACGATCGTGGCGATCTCGTCGTCCCGTTCGAGTCGCATCAGCACCGGGCGTTCGCTCATTTCGATGCTCCTATTCCCTGGATCCGGAGGAGCCGGTATCGGAAGACCCGGCAGCGGCAGTCTTCGTTCCGGACGACTTCCCTCCGGCCGGCTTCTTCGGATTCGGATCGAAGGGGCCGCGTCCCATCTGCTCGCGGATCGGGACGAACTCGGGCATCAGCATGGCCCGTCGCTGCCAGTTCGCGCCGTCGACGACGAGGGTATGGCCCGAGATGAAGCTGGCGAAGGGGGAGGCCAGGAAGGTCGCAGCCCAGCCCAGCTCGTGGGGCTGTCCGACGCGATGGGCCGGACAGCGAAGGGCCTCGCTGCGACGACGATCGGGGACCGAGCGGATGTCGGCGGTTTCGTCGTCGTGGGGGAAGAGGCCGGGCACGAGGCCGTTCACGCGGATGCCGTAGGGTCCCCACTCCACCGCCAGGGTCTCGGTCATGTTCTTCACGCCGGCCTTGGCCGCAGAGGAGTGGGCGAAGCCCGGCCCGCCGGTCCAGGCGTAGGCAGCGCCGATGTTGATGATGTTGCCCGGGCGCGCCGCCTCGATGTGGCGACGGCCGAACTCCCGGGAGCAGTAGAAGGTGCCGTTCAGGACGATGTCGGTCACGGTGCGCCAGGCGTTCGGACTCATGTCCTCGGCGGGGACGGGAAAGTTGCCGGCCGCGTTGTTGATGAGACAGTCGGGCAGGCCGAGCTCCGTCGTGACGCGATCGAAGGCGAGGGCGACGGCCTCCGGATCCCGGATGTCGCAGCCGACGGCGAAACCATGGGGGAAGTGGCCGCGCTGGGATCGAACATCGCCACCTCCCAGGGGTGGCTGACGGAGCAGCAGGGCCAGTCCCTGACCCGGAGCGCCAA
Source organism: uncultured Spirochaetaceae bacterium (assembly GCA_964457385.1). Classification (GTDB taxonomy): domain Bacteria; phylum Myxococcota_A; class UBA9160; order UBA9160; family UBA4427; genus UBA4427. The sequence goes on along the minus strand of CAYWGW010000060.1, from coordinate 106 downwards.
GGCGGTGGGCAAAACCTTCCAGGACATCACCCCCGAACAGGAATATTACGTTCCAATTCTGAGAACGTGTCTTCAAAATGCCTTGAGCCTCGCCAGCCGGCGTGAC
>CAYWGW010000059.1:0-18312 GCA_964457385.1 uncultured Spirochaetaceae bacterium | reverse complement strand
TCCACAGATCCAGGGCCAGGATCAGCGTACCGCTGAGCGACAGCAGCCAGAGATCCTCGAAGCGCGCGTAGTAGTCGAAGAGATTGCCCACCATCGCCCAGGCCGTCACGCCCGCCACCGCCAGCATCGGCGCGAGGGTATAGACGTAGGGCCGCCCGTTCTGCTTCAGCCAGATCGAGACGACGAGCAGCGTCACCCCGGCCACCAGCTGGTTGGTCGTGCCGAAGAGCGGCCAGAGTGCGAGCCCCCCCTTGCCGCCGCCCTGGGTGATCGCGAGCACCAGCGCACTGCCCACGCCCAGGGCGCCGGCCAGGAAGCGGTTCGAGAGCGGGCGGATCGCGTAGGCCTCGCCGAGCTCGCCGAGCACGAGCCGCTGGATCCGTGCGCCCGTATCGAGGGAGGTTGCCGCGAAGGCGATCACGATCACCGCCATGAAGGTCCGCGCCGTCTCGAAGGGGATGCCGAGGCTCGCGACGAAGGTGCCGCCGCCGCTGACGAAGGCGTCGAGCTTGGCGGCGAGGCCGTTGGCTGCGCCCCAGCTCGCATAATGAGTCGTCCAATCGCTGGCGCTGGCGAAGCCCGCGGTCGAGGCGAGCAGGGCCATCAGCCCGAGAAAGCCCTCGGCCAACATGGCGCCGTAGCCGATCGGTCGGGCATCCGACATGCGCCCGAGCTGCTTCGAGGTCGTCCCCGAGGCGACCAGTCCGTGAAAGCCCGAGATCGCGCCGCAGGCGATCGTCACGAACAGGAAGGGAATCATCGACGGCGCTCCCTCCGGCTCGAGATTGAAGGCCGGCGCGACGATCGTCGGCCGCAGCACGAGCAGCCCCGCCGACAATACGACGAGCCCCGTCAGCAGCTGATGCGAGTTCAGGTAGTCCCGCGGCTGCAGCAGCAGCCAGACGGGCATCACCGAGGCGACGAAGGAGTAGCCCAGCAAGAGCCAGACCCAGGCGGTGATCGGAATCGACTGTAGGAAGGGCAGGGCCTCTGCGACCGCGCCACCGTAGTAGATCGCGATCAGCAGCCCGACATAGCAGACGATCGAGGGCAGGAGGATCGGGACGCCCCGCTTGTAGACGAGCCAGCCCAGGGCGAGAGAGACCAGGATCTGGACGTTGATCGGGAAGATCGAGCTGGGCGTCGAGACGAAGAGCGTCGCGATGATGTAGGCGAAGACCGCGAGCACGATCCAGATCAGCAGCGAGATGATGATCAGGAAGAGCGTCCGGATCCGGGGGCCCGCGACCTCGCCCGCGACGTCGCCGATCGAGCGGCCCCGGTGGCGGGCGCTGATCACCAGCGCCGAGAAGTCGTGGGCGGCGCCCATGAAGACGGTGCCCACGGTGACCCAGATGAGGGCGGGGACCCAGCCCCAGATCACCGCGATCGCGGGACCCACGATTGGCGACGCGCCGGCGACCGAGGCGAAGTGATGGCCCCAGAGCACCGAGAGCCGGGTCGGGACGTAGTCGACGCCGTCCTCCAGCTCGCGGGCCGGGACGGGCTCGTCGTCCCGGATCGCGAAGACGTGGGTGGAGAGAAAGCGCGAGTAGTAGCGATAGCCCAGGGCGAAGGACGCGAAGACCAATGCGGCGAGCAGGGCGGCGTTCAAGCGGGCATCTCCCCGGGAGCGGATCGCGCCGGACGGTACCTCAGCCGCCCACGCCGTCGATCGTCGATCGCGGTCGATCGCGTTCGACCCGAACGGGATTCACATCGAGGGTCGGACGATGACCCGGGGCGGACGGGCCCGCCGTGAGACCAGCGCGGCTCCGACCAGCGCGATCGTCCCGCCCGAGAGATCGATCAACACGTCCCGCGGACTGCCGGTCCGGACGGGGGAGAAGGCCTGACGGAACTCGTCGGCCCCGGCCAATGACGCCACGACGAACAGGGTGACCCAGATGGCTGTGGTGACCGGGTTCCGAGGTGCGGAGAGCAGGGCCGCTCGGAAGGCGAGGATGGCCAGGATGGCGTACTCGATGAAGTGGGCCGACTTGCGGATCAGGACCAGCAGCCGGTACTTCGAGCGTGGATCCAGATCCGAGACCAGCCACCCCAGCCATTCCAACAGGCTCGGGCTCGTCGAGGAGGCCGAGAACGGGTCACTGCCGAGCAGCCAGATCACAGCCGCCCATCCGACGACGAGGCCCCAAGCGACGATCAACCGTCGTCGCCGGCGGCGCGCGGATCGAATCGGGTCCGGGCTCGGATCGGTCCGGGGGGCGGGTTCGTTCAAGGAGGCTCCCATGCGACCGAGGGTAGCCCGTCCGCGGACGATCCCGGGCCCGGTATCCTGACCGCCATGTCGACGCACGCACTCGGCTCTCGTCCGCCCGATCGCTCGTCCAGCCTACGGATCGGCCTGGTCTTCGAGACGTTTGAGACCTATCCGAAGCGAAACGGAGATCCGGTCGATGCGCAGGTCGAGTTCGAGCCCGAATCGACGATCGAGGCGCTCGAGGCGGCCATCGGGTTGCTCGGGCACCGCGCGATCCGGCTCGGTTCCCCCTTTGATCTGCTGGCCCGGATGGGGGGCAGGGAGCGGCTCGAGGTGGATGCGGTGCTGAACGTCGCCGAGGGTTTCGGGAGCCGAAATCGGGAGGCCTGGGCGCCGGTGCTGCTGGAGATGGCGGCGATCCCGACATTCGGTTCGGACGCGCTCAGCCTCTCCCTCAGTCTCGACAAGGCCTGGGCCAACCGCTGGGCGGCGGCGGGGGGAATCCCGGTGGCACCGCAGACGACGATGACGACGGCCCGGGAGGCCGAGACCCGTCCGCTGCCGGCGGCGTTTCCGCTCTTCGTGAAGCCACGCTGGGAGGGGACGGCGAAGGGAATCCGGATCTCGTCCCGGGTCGAGACGCGCGCGGCGCTCGTGAAGGAGGTCGAGCGGATCGTATCGGACTACGCGCAGCCCGCCCTGGTCGAGGCCTTCGTCCCCGGGGCCGAGTACACCGTCACGGTCGTGGGCAACGGCGCCGAGACACGAGCGCTGCCGGTGATCCAGCGAGCGCTGGAGCGGCAATCGGGGATCGGCCTGCACGCGCTCGAGGGGCCGGGTCGGGAGGAGACGGGCGCGCTCCTCGAACACGCGATCCCCGGCGTGCTCGAGCCCGGGCTCGAGCGTCGGCTGGCCGAGCTGGCCTGCCGTTGCTTCTCGCTCTTCGAGTGTCGCGACTTCGCGCGGGTGGACTTGCGCCTCGATGCGCGGGGCGAGCCGGTCTTCCTCGAGATCAACCCGCTGCCCACCTTCGCGACCGACGGCAGCTTCGCAATCCTGGCGGAGATCGAGGGCCGTTCGTTCGTGGAGCTGCTGGCGAGCTGTCTCGAGGCGGGGCTTCGGCGGATCGCCCGGACGACAACGTTCTAGCCGCGGCGCCCGAACAGCGGCGCCCGAACAGCGGCACCAGGCCCGCGGCGCCTGAGCGCCCCGCCGCGATGACGGAGAGTTGGTGAGATCCCTCGACTTCGCTTCACTTCCGCACGCCCGGGTCCGGCGTCGCCGGGCGAAGGCGACGGCCCACCAGGGGCCAGGCTCGACCGCGGGTCAATGGCAAGGGCAGGAATGAGCGCGAGGACGGGGGGCAGGGTGTCGAGCGCCTGGGAGCAGCGAGACGAGGGTGTCTGCGGGTCCGCTTCGCCGTGGCCGCTGCGGGCGGCGCCGCGGCCTGCGTCGGTTGCCGCCGAGGACTGGCGCGACTGGGGCTGGCAGATGCGCCATCGCATCCGCAGCGCCGAGGATCTGCGCGCGTGGATCGAGCCGACGGCGGATGAGGTGGCGGCGGTGGAGGCGCTCGCGACCCGCTTCCGTTTCGTGATCACGCCCTATTATGCGTCGTTGATGGATCCGGAGGATCCCGACTGTCCGATCCGGCGGCAGGTCGTGCCGCGGATGGACGAACTCGGCGACGCCGCCGGGCTCGCCGACCCCCTCGACGAGGTGGCCCACTCGCCGGTGAAGAACGTGATCCGGGTCTACCCCGACCGCATCGCCTTCTGCGTGAACAACGAGTGCGCCCTCTACTGCCGGTACTGCCTGCGCAAGCGGATGGTCGGCGATGCGGATTGGACGATGCAGAAGCGCGAGCTCGAGCGGGCGCTGGACTGGATCGCGGGGACGCCGGCGATCCGGGACGTGCTGCTGACGGGGGGCGATCCGCTGGTCTTCTCCGACGCACGCCTCGAGTGGCTGCTCGGGCGCCTGCGCGCGATCCCCCACGTCGAGCTGATCCGACTGGGGACGCGGCTGCCGGTGACGTTGCCGTTCCGGGTGACGGACGCACTCTGCAGGATGCTCGAGCGCTTCCATCCGATCTGGCTGAACACCCACTTCAACCATCCCCGGGAGCTGACGGCGGAGGCGGCGGCGGCCTGCGATCGGCTGCTGCGGGCGGGGATTCCGGTGGGCAACCAGAGCGTGCTGCTTGGCGGGGTGAACGACTCCTTCGAGACGATGAAGACGCTCTGCGAGACGCTCGTGCGGATGCGCGTGCGGCCCTACTACGTCTATCAGGCTCAGCTGCTCGAGGGGACGGCGCATTTCCGGGTGCCGATCGAGGACGGTCTCGAGATCTTTCGGCGCCTGCGCGGACGCACGAGCGGCTTCGCGATCCCTCAGTACGTGCTCGATACCCCACACGGCAAGGTGCCCCTGGATCATCCCTTCGCGCGCGGGCGCGAGGGCGACGACTTCGTGGTGGAGGCCTGGGATGGGGCGATCTGGCGCGAGCCGAACCCGCGCGGCCCGAGCCCGCTCGAGTCGGAACGGCGCGAGCCGAAGCCGCGCGACGGGGACCGGCGCGGGCCGGAAACGCGCGAACCGGAAGCGCGTTGAGCGCTCCGGACGGCGGTGCGGGCCAGCGGGTGGCGGGAGCCGCGGGGCTGCTGGCCGGCAGCGTGCTGCTGGCGCGCGTGCTCGGTTACGGCCGCGACGCGCTCTTCGCGATGGAGGTCGGGGTCGGCCCGCGCGCGGACGCCTACTTCGCGGCGTTCATGATTCCCGACATCCTGGGCTACCTGCTGGCGGCGGGGGCCGCGTCGACGGCGGTGACCCCGGCCTATCTGCGGCGGCTGGAGCGGGTGGGCGAGGAGGCGGCGGCGCGCTTTGCCTCGGTGGTGGTCGGGTCGGTGGGGACGCTCTCGATCGCGCTGACGATCCTGCTCTGGCTGCAGGCGGAGCCGCTGATCCGGCTGCAGTTTCCGGACTTCGACACGGCGACGGTGGAGGCCACGGTGCGCCTGATGCGGATCGTCCTGCCGGCCCAGATCTTCTTCCTGACCGGCGGCATCCTGCGCGGAGTGCTCATGGCCCGGGGCGTCTTCTGGCCCCAGGCCCTGGCGGCGGTCGTCTACAGCTTCGCACCGATCGTCGGGGGGCTCGCACTCGGAGGGGCCGAGGGCTTCGCCTGGGGCACGCTGGTCGGGGCGGGGCTCGGGCAGTGGGCGATTCCGGCGTGGGCCTTGCGGCGGCTGCCCGGGGCGGTGGGGCGGGTGCGGATCGGGCTCTTCGACGCGGATTTCCGGGAGTACGTCTGGCTGGCGCTGCCCCTGATGTTGGGCGTGGGCCTGACGACGGTCGACGAGTGGTACGAGAAATGGGTCGGGGGCACGATCGCGACCGGGGCGATCGCGTCGATCACCTACGCCCGCAAGCTCATGATGGCGCCGGTGGGCGTCGTCGGACAGGCGGTCGGGGCGGCGCTGCTGCCCTCGCTGGCGGCGCTGCACGAGCGGGCGGACGCGGCGGGCTTCCGGCGCCTCTTCGGTGACACGCTGCGCACGAGCCTGGGACTCGGGTTGTTGGCGGCGGGGGCGCTCTTCAGCGTCGCGACGCCGATCGTGACGTTGCTCTACGAGCGCGGCCGCTTCAGCGCAGGCGATACGCAGGTCGTGGCGGGGCTCTTGATCGTGTTGGCGTGGGCCGTGCCGGGCTGGGTCGTGCAGCAGGTCGCCGTGCGCGGCTTCTACGCCCGCGGCGAGATGTGGCGGGCGATGGGCTTGAGCACGCTCGTCGCCGTCGGTGTCTTTCCCCTCTACTGGGTGGGGGGCGCCTGGCAGGGCGTTTCGGGGCTGGCGATGGCCTCGGCGCTGGCGATCAGCGCAAACGCGATCGTGACGGTGGGCTGGCTGCGGATCCGGACCGGGGCACCGGAGATCCGACCCCTGCTCGAGACGCTAGGCCGAACGGCGCTGATCGCCGCCGGTAGCGCCGCCGCGGCCCGGCTGGTGCTCGAGGGTCTCGCACTGGCCGCGTTCCCCTCCCCCGTCTGGCTCGGGCTCGTCGTGGGTAGCGTCGTCTACGCCGGGGTCGCGTGGCTGGGCATCCGATGGCTCGGGGATCCGCCTCTGCGCGCGGGCATCGCGCGCATCGCGGGGCGGCTGCGACGGCTGCGGGCGCCCGCATGAGCGCGCCGCCCTGCTGGCAGTTCTGGATCGATCGCGGCGGCACCTTCACCGATTGCCTCGGCATCGCGCCCGATGGCCGCTTCCATCCGGTGAAGGTGTTGTCCTCGGATCGGGCGCCGATCGAGGCGATCGAGACGGTCCTGGCGCAGGCGGCGGAGCGCGCGGGCGAGGCGACGACGCCCGCGCTCGAGATGCTCGTCGCCCGGGTGCGGCTCGGGACTACCGTGGCCACGAATGCGCTGCTCGAGCGGCGCGGGGTGCCGACCGCCCTGGTCACACCGCGGGGCCTCTCGGGCGTCTTCCGGATCGGCACCCAGGAGCGTCCCGAGCTCTTTGCTCTCGAGATCCGGCGGCCGGCGCCGCTGCCAAGCTGGTGGATCGACGTTCCGGGACGTCGGGATGCGCAGGGCGCCGTGGTCGAGCCCCTGGATCTCGAAGCCGCGCGGGCCGGGCTTCGGCGCGCCCGCGACGAAGGCGCCGAGGCCGTCGCGATCGCCTGGCTACACGCCCACGTCGAGCCCGAAGACGAGCAGCGGCTGGCGGCGCTCGCGCGGGAACTCGGCTTCCGGCATGTGGTCGGCTCCCACGAGCTGGCGCGCGAGATCGGCTTTCTCGCCCGGGGTGAGACGGCGATCGCCGACGCCTACCTGACGCCGCTCCTGCACGAGCATCTGCGGATCCTGCGGACCCGACTGCCCCGGGCCGAGATCGCGCTGATGCAGAGCTCCGGCGGGCTCGTCGACCTCGATCGCTTTCGCGGACCCCACGCCCTGCTGTCGGGTCCGGCGGGCGGCGTCGTCGGAGCGCAGCGGGTCGCCCGGATGGCGGGATACGAGCGCGCCGTCGGCTTCGACATGGGCGGCACGTCCACCGACGTCTGCCTGATCGAGGGTGAGCGGCTCGATCGCGTCTTCGAGAGCGAGGTGGGAGGGGTGCGCGTGAAGGCGCCGATGCTGCGGATCCATACGGTGGCGGCCGGCGGTGGCTCGCTCTGCCGCTTCGACGGCATCCGCCTCACCGTCGGTCCGGAGAGCGCGGGCTCCGAGCCCGGGCCGCTCTGCTACGGCCGCCGCGATGCGGGCGGCGAACCGCTGGCGCGCGAGCTCACCCTCACCGACGTGAACCTGGCGCTCGGTCGACTGGCGCCTGATCGCTTTCCCTTCGCACTCGATCGGGAGCGGGTCCGGGGCGCGCTGGAGGCGATGGTCGGAGAGTTGCGGGAGGCCGGCTTCGGGCGCGAGCCCGACGAGCTGGCCGCGGGCTTCTTCGAGATCGCCAACGCCAGCATGGCCCAGGCCATCGCCGAGGTCTCGGTGGCGCGCGGCGCCGACCCGCGCGAGCACGTGCTGGTGGGCTTCGGCGGCGCCGGCGGACAGCACGTCTGCGCCCTGGCGCGCCGTCTGGGCATCCGCGAGGTCCTGCTGCATCCCTACGCCGGGCTTCTCTCCGCCTGGGGCATCGGTCTGGCCGAGACGAGCTGGGATGGCGTGCGCGACGGGCTGGGGCGGAGCCTGCCCGGGGCGGGGACGCTGCCGACGGCATGGACGGGGCAGTGGCGCGAGCTCGAGGCGGAGGGTCGCGCGGCGCTTGCGGCCGAGGGCATTCCCGCCGCGGGCGTCCAGATCGAGCGGGGGCTCGATCTGCGTTATGCGGGCGCGGAGACGGCGATTCCGGTGGTCGAGCCCGCGCCGGAGGCCGACGCGGCGTGCTGGCAGGCGGCCTTCGAGGCGGCCCATCGCGATCGCTTCGGCTACGTCCGGGCCGGGCGCGAGGTGGAGCTGCGGGCGCTTCGCCTGCGGGCCTTCGGGCGCATGCCAGAGCCGCCGCGGCAGACGTGGAGCTCGTCTGCGCAGCGCGTGGGCGGGACGCCGGAGGGACCGCAGCCCCTGCGATGGGACGAGGCCTGGCTGCCGGGCCTCGGGCGCGCGCCGCTGCCCGTCTTCGAGCGCGAGGCCTTCGCGGTCGGCGATCGTCTGGTCGGCCCGGCACTGATCCTGGAGGCGACGGGCACGGTCGTCGTCGATCCGGGCTTCGAGCTCGAGGTCGACGAGCAGGGCGTCTTCCATCTCCGCGAGATGGATCGAGCGCCGGCCGCGCAGGCCGTCGATCTCACCCGGGCGGATCCCGTGCGGCTCGAGGTGCTCGGCAACCGCTTCATGTCGATCGCCGAGCAGATGGGTGCGGTGCTCCGCAATACGGCGGTCTCGACGAACATCAAGGAGCGACTGGACTACTCCTGTGCGGTCTTCGATGCCGAAGGTGGACTGGTCGCCAACGCGCCGCATATCCCCGTCCACCTCGGCGCGATGGCCGATACCGTGGCCGCCCTGCGCCGCCGCTTCGAGCCCTTCGCGCCGGGCGACGTCTACGTGACCAACGATCCTTTCGAAGGCGGGTCGCATCTGCCGGACGTGACGGTCGTGGCGCCGGTCTTCCTGCCGGCCCGGACGCATCCGAGCTTCTTCGTCGCCAGCCGTGGGCATCACGCCGATCTCGGCGGCAAGACCCCCGGCTCGATGCCCGCGGACTCGAGGTCGTTGGCGGAGGAGGGCGTGCTGATCGAGCCCTTCGCTTTGGTGCGCGGAGGTGTCTTCGACGAGGCCCGCATCCGTCGTCTGCTGGCCGACGGGCCCCATCCCGCCCGGCGCCCGGACGACAACGTCGCCGACCTCGAAGCGATGGTCGCGGCGACCCGGGCCGGCGATCGATTGCTCGCAGCGGTCGTCGAGGAGGTCGGCGAGGAGGTCGTGCAGGTCACGATGCGGCAGCTGCAGCGTGCGGCGGCGATCAAGGTGGCCCGGGAGCTCGCGCGCTTCGAGCCGGGCGAGCATCGATTCGTCGACGCCCTCGACGACGGGACCGCCATCGCGGTGACGCTTCGCATCGATCGCGCGCGGCCCGCGACCTCGGAACAGGGCGCGGGCGTCGGCGCGGGCGCGAGCGTGGACGCAGATCCAGACGGGAGCCCCCGTGACGACGTGCTGCCCGCCCGCATGCAGATCGACTTCGGCGGCAGCGGTCCGGCCTCGACGGGCAATCTCAACGCGCCGCCGGCGATCGTGCGTGCGGCGGTGATCTACGTGCTGCGCTCGCTGGTCGCGGAGCGCATTCCGCTCAACGGCGGCTGTCTCGATCCGGTCGATATCCGGATTCCGTCCGGCTCGATCCTCGACCCGCCCCGCGGCGCCGCCGTGGTCGGGGGCAACGTCGAGACCTCCCAGCGCGTGGTGGACGTGCTGCTGGGGGCGCTCGGTCGGGCGGCGGCCAGTCAGGGGACGATGAACAACGTCACGTTCGGCGACGCCTCCTTCGGCTACTACGAGACGATCGGCGGCGGAGTGGGCGCGACGCCCGGGGCGGCGGGCGCGAGTGGCGTCCACAGCCACATGACCAACACACGCATCACCGACCCCGAGCTGCTCGAGGCGCGCTTTCCGGTGCGACTGCTCGAGCTCGGCCTACGGGCGGGCTCGGGTGGGGCCGGACGCTGGCCGGGCGGTGAGGGCATCGTTCGCCGCTATCTCTTCCTGCGTCCCGTGACGGTCTCGTTGCTGAGCGAGCGGCGGGTCCGCGCGCCCTTCGGTCTCGCGGGTGGCGCGTCCGGGGCACGGGGGCGAAATCGGATCTGGCGCGCCGGTGCCGCAGAGCCCGAGGAAGCGGCGGGCTGTGTCACGCTGCAGCTGGCGGCGGGGGACTCGCTCTGGATCGAGACGCCGGGCGGCGGCGGCTACGGAACGAAGTGCTAGAGGCGATGGTCCGGCTCTTGCTCCTGTGGCTCCAGCCCTCTAATGTCCGTCCGGGCGCGTAGCTCAATTGGCAGAGCAAGTGGCTCTTAACCACTAGGTTCGGGGTTCGATTCCCCGCGCGCTCACCAGCCCCGCTCCGTCATGTCGTTTCCCGAACGTTCCCGCCGAAGCGAAAACGAAAAGGGGCGGAGAGCTCGAGGGAATGGCTGGAGACAGCGAATCCACTGGCCGGATCTGGATTCAATCGGGGCGCCGCGCGGCGCGTACTCGCCGCAGGCTCTACCCTTCCCCTTCTGCCGGGGTGGCGGAATTGGTAGACGCAGTGGCCTTAGGAGCCACCGTCCTCTGGACGTGCAGGTTCGAGTCCTGTCCCCGGTACCGGTGATCACCCGGCAGCAGGCCGGTTCGGAGTCGTCCCGGGCAACCAGCGATATTCATCAAACGCAGTCCGAGCAGCGGCACGGATGAGGCAGCACGGTCCCGATCGGGGCTGTAGAGAGACCCGACCCCGGGCGAGGCGGAAGGAGAGGGCATGGCCACGAACGAGACCAGCGGCGAAGACATCCGGGTCGAGGCCCATGAGATTTCCCCGGTCGTGCGCGAGCTGACGATCGAGATCGAGGCGAAGCGGGTCGATCGGGCCTTCGGGCGGGTCGTGAACGAGCTGCGCCGGAGTGCCCGCGTGAAGGGCTTTCGGCCGGGCAAGGTCCCGGCGCGTGTCCTGAAACAGATGTACGGCAGCTCCCTCGGCGAGGAGATCGAACGCGAGTTGGTGCGGGAGACGTTGCCGCGGGCGGTGGAGCAGAGTGCCCTGCAACCCGTCGTCGAGCCGCAGATCGAGGCGGAGCCGCCGGCGGAGGGCAAGAGCTTCCGTTACAAGGCTCGAATCGAGTTGAAGCCTGAAATCGAGCTACCCGATCTCGCAGCGATTTCCGGGTCCCGGCCCCGGGTCGAAGTCGGTGAGGACGAGATCCTGATGGAACTCGAGAAGCTGCGCGAGCGTCAACAGACCTGGATCGAGGAGCCCGAGGAGACGGAGGCAGCCGAGGGCCACCAGGTCACGCTCGACTTCGTGGGGACACTCGAGGGCGTCGCCTTCGAAGGCGGCAGTGCAGAGGGGGTCGAGCTCGAGCTCGGGTCCGGGCGCATGATCCCCGGCTTCGAGGAGCAGCTGCTCGGCGCGAAGTCGGGTGAGGAGCGGAATCTCGAGATCACGTTTCCCGCCGACTACGGCAACCCGGAGCTGGCCGGACGCGCCGCCGTGTTCGCGGCCCGGGTGACCGCGATCAAGCGCCCGGAGCTGCCGGAGCTCGATGACGAGTTCGCGAAGGATCTGGGCGACTTCGAGACCCTCGATGAGGTCCGGGACAAGATTCGCGAGGTCCTGGCGGCGCAGCGTCGGCAGGCTTCCGATCAGGCGCTGCATCGCAGTCTGCTCGACGATCTCGTCACCCGCACGAGCTTCGAGGTGCCCCCGAGCCTGGTGGAGCGACAGCTCGAAGGCCAGGTCCGTCAATTCGAGGAGCAGCTCCGCGATCGGATCCCCGAGACCGACCTGCGCGCCCGCGTGGCGCAGATGCGCGAAGAGGGCTGGGAGGAGGCCCGCCGTCGCGTCCGTGAGGCGTTGCTGCTCGAGGCGGTCGCCAGGGCGGCCCAGCTCGAGGCGAGCGACGAGGAGATCGACGCGCGGCTCGACGAGATGGCGCTGGCCCAGGGTATCGACGTGGAGCGGATGCGCGCGCTGGCCGCCGCCCAGGGCTGGCGCGCTGCGGTCGCGGCGGAGGTCGTCGATCGCAAGGCGCTCGAGCAGCTGGTGGAGCAGGCACAGATCCACGAGACGGACGCTCGGGAATCCACCTGAAGAACGGGGCCAGGGACGCGCTGGAGTCAGCGCTTCGCAATCGCAGTCGCATCCCGCATCGTGCCGGACTCGCGCGATTGTCCGGCTCGGCGTCTGTTCGTTCCGATCCGGTTCCAGTGAGCGGTGTCGGCGCCGCCCTCGAGCCGTCGACGGGTCGAGTTGCCAAGCCCCATCGCCTGACTCAGACTACGCGGGGCGCCGAGGAGACGGTCGAACACGATGGAGCAAACGCGTCCGATGGCTTACACGATTCCCTACGTCATCGAGCAGAATCAGCGGGGCGAGCGCGTCTTCGACATCTACTCGCGACTGCTGCGCGATCGCGTCATCTTTCTCGGAACCGAGATTCACGACGAGGTGGCGAACGTAGTCGTGGCGCAGCTGCTCTTCCTCGAGGCGGACGATCCCGACAAGGACATCCACCTGTACATCAACTCGCCGGGTGGCTCGGTCACGGCCGGTCTGGCGATCTACGACACGATGCAGTTCATCCGTTCCGACGTCCATACGACCTGCGTCGGTCAGGCGGCCTCGATGGCGGCCTGGCTGCTGGCGGCGGGCGCGGTGGGCAAGCGCACCGCGTTGGCGAACTCCCGGGTGATGATTCACCAGCCGATGGGCGGCGCCCGCGGGCAGGCTTCGGACATCAATATCCAGGCTCAGGAAATCCTCAAGCTCCGCCATCGGATGAATGAGATTCTTGCGGCCCATACCGGACGCCCGCTGGAGCAGATCGCAGCGGACACGGAGCGCGATTATTATCTGGGTGCCGAGGAGGCTCGCGTCTACGGTCTCGTCGACGCGGTGGCCAGCCAGCGGAATACAACGGCGATTGGAGAGAAGTCCTCGGGCAGCTGAGCGGATGGGCCGAAGAACGGACAATGGCTCGGGCGGGCGGGCGAGGGTCGCGAAAGCGGCGAAGAGACGACGACGAACGAGGGGGTGAGGGATCATGAAGAAGAGGGACGACAACGCGAATCTCTCGTGCTCGTTCTGCGGCAAGTCCCAGAAGGAAGTCAAGAAGCTCATCGCCGGTCCCACCGTCTACATCTGCGACGAGTGCATCGAGCTCTGCAACGACATCATCGCCGAGGAGTACGGTCAGGAAGAGGTCGGCCAGCCCCCCCAGCGGGTCATCAAACCGAAGGCGATCAAGGAAGCCCTCGACGAGTACGTGATCGGCCAGGACGCGGCCAAGAAGGTGCTGTCGGTGGCGGTGCACAATCACTACCGACGGATCGAGAGCGGCAGCATCAGCGACGTCGAGCTGCAGAAGGCAAACATCCTGCTGCTTGGACCGACCGGCTCCGGCAAGACGCTGCTGGCCCAGACCCTCGCCAAGATCCTCGACGTGCCCTTCACGATCGCGGACGCCACGACGCTGACCGAGGCGGGCTACGTCGGCGAGGACGTCGAGAACATCATCCTGAACCTGCTCCAGACCGCGAACTACGACGTGGAGAGAGCCCAGCGCGGCATCATCTACATCGACGAGATCGACAAGATCGCCCGCAAGAGCGAGAACCCGTCGATCACGCGCGACGTGTCCGGCGAGGGCGTGCAGCAGGCGCTGCTCAAGATCATCGAGGGCACCACGGCCAACGTGCCGCCCAAGGGCGGGCGCAAGCATCCGCAGCAGGAGTTCCTGCAGATCGACACGACGAACATTCTGTTCATCTGCGGCGGCGCCTTCTGCGGCCTCGAGCGGATCATCGAGCAGCGGATCGGCGTGAAAGGGATGGGTTTTGGCGCGGCGGTCGAGCCCGGCGAGAGCAAGAAACGTCTCGGCGAGCTGTTGCGCGGCTGCCAGCCGGAAGATCTGCTCAAGTTCGGCATGATCCCGGAGTTCATCGGCCGGCTGCCGGTGATCGCGACGCTCGAGGAGCTCGACGAGAGCGCGCTGGTGACGATCCTCACCGAGCCGCGCAACGCGCTGACCAAGCAGTACCAGAAGCTCTTTGAGTTCGAGAACGTGCGTCTGCGCTTCACCGACGGCGCGCTCCAGGCGATGGCTCGGCAGGCGTTGGTCCGCAAGTCCGGCGCTCGCGGCCTGCGCGCGATCATGGAGACGATCATGCTCGACCTCATGTACGACGTTCCGTCTCGTGAGGACGTGGAGGAGGTCGTCGTGAGCGAAGAGGTGGTCGAGCAGGGCGCGGAACCGATCCTCGCGCTCAAGCGCGAGGCCGAGTCGGCGTAAGCGATGAGTACCTTCCAGAGCGACGGGGGAACGCCGGGGGACGGACGGTCGGATCGGATCCTGCCGCTGCTTCCGTTGCGCGACATCGTGGTCTTCCCGCACATGGTGGTGCCGCTCTTCGTCGGCCGCACGAAGTCCATCGCTGCGCTCGAGGCGGCGAACACGAGCGGACGCGAGCTGCTGCTGGTCGCCCAGCGGGAGGTCGCTCTCGACGACCCCGGCGAGGAGGACGTCTTCTCCGTCGGAACGGTCGGGGCGGTGCTCCAGCACCTGCGCCTTCCCGATGGCACGGTCAAGGTGCTCGTCGAGGGTCGCGCCCGGGCGCGCATCGAGCGGTTCGTCCAGGCGGATCCGTTCTTCTCGTGTGCGTTCGCGACGATCGCCGAACCCGACGCGCACAGCACCGAGAGCGAGGCGCGCATGCGCACGCTGCGCGCGAGCTTCGAGAAGTACGTGAAGCTGAACCGGAAGGTCCCGCCGGAGATCCTGACCGCAGTCGGTCAGATCCAGGGTCCCGGTCGGCTCGCGGATACCGTCGCGGCCCATCTGAGTCTCAAGATCGGCGAGCGTCAGCGCCTGCTGGAGATCTCCGAACCGGCCGAACGTCTCGACGAAGTCATCGGCCTGCTGCAGGCCGAGATCGAGGTTCTCGAGGTCGAGGGAAAGATCCGCACGCGCGTCAAGAAGCAGATGGAGCGCTCGCAGAAGGAGTACTACCTCAACGAGCAGATGCGTGCAATCCAGAAGGAGCTCGGGGAGCGCGACGAGTTCAAGAACGAGATCCAGGAGCTCGAGGCGGTGCTCGCCAAGAAGAAGCTGCCGAAGGACGCGCTGGCGCGCGCGAAGAAGGAAATCCGCAAGCTCAAGATGATGTCGCCGATGAGTGCCGAGGCGACCGTCGTGCGCAACTACGTGGACTGGCTGCTCGCGCTGCCGTGGAACGAGTTCAAGGATGAGAAGAAGGATATCCTCGAAGCCGAGCGGGTCCTGAACGAGGACCACTACGGTCTGGCGAAGCCGAAGGATCGAATCCTCGAGTACCTCGCGGTACAGACCCTCGTCGAGCGGATGAAGGGCCCCATCCTGTGCCTCGTCGGGCCGCCGGGCGTCGGCAAGACCTCGCTCGGCAAGTCGATCGCGCGCGCCACGGGTCGCGATTTCGTCCGCGTCTCGCTCGGCGGCGTGCGCGACGAGGCCGAGATCCGCGGGCATCGCCGCACCTACATCGGTGCGCTGCCCGGCAAGGTCATCCAGTCGCTGCGCAAGGCCGGCTCGAGCAATCCGGTGTTCCTGCTCGACGAAGTCGACAAGATGTCGATGGACTTCCGCGGCGATCCGTCGGCGGCGCTGCTCGAAGTGCTCGATCCCGAGCAGAACCACACCTTCGGCGACCACTACCTCGATCTCGACTACGACCTCTCCCGCGTGATGTTCGTGTGTACGGCGAATCTGCTGCACGAGATCCCGCGCCCGCTGCAGGATCGGATGGAGATCATCCAGATCCCCGGCTACATCGAATCCGAGAAGCTGCAGATCGCGCGCGACTTCCTGGTGCCGAAGGTGATCGAGGCGAACGGACTGCAGGCGAAACACATCGAGTTCACGGATCCGGGATTGCTCGAAGTGATTCGCTTCTATACCCGCGAGTCCGGTGTGAGAGGGCTCGAGCGCGAGATTGCATCGCTGTGTCGCAAGGTGGCGCGCGAGGTCGTGAAGGCCGGAGTCGACGACGCGAAGCGCCGTCGCATCACGCCGGCCGTGGTCCGCAAGCTGCTCGGTGCGCCGAAGTATCGCTTCGGGAAGAAAGAACAGGAGGATCGCGTCGGCGTCTGCACCGGCCTCGCGTTCACCGAGACCGGCGGCGAGCTGCTGCAGACCGAGGTGTCGGTGACGCCCGGAGCGGGCAAGCTGCAGATCACCGGACGGCTCGGCGAGGTGATGCAGGAGTCGGCGAACGCCGCGATGTCCTACGTCCGCTCGCGCGCTAAACAGCTCGGGCTGTCGCGGGACTTCTACTCGAAGGTCGACATCCACGTCCACGTTCCGGAAGGCGCGACACCCAAGGACGGACCGTCGGCCGGGATCACGATCGCGACGACGATCGCGTCCGCGCTGACGCGCGTCCCGGTGCGGGCCAACCTCGCGATGACAGGAGAGATCACGCTGCGCGGCCGGGTGCTCCCGATCGGCGGCCTCAAGGAGAAGCTGCTCGCGGCACATCGCGGCGGGATCGACACCGTGATGATTCCGAAGGAGAACGAGAAGGACCTGAAGGAGATTCCCGCCGACGTGCTGCGCGGGCTGAAGGTCCTGACCGTCGAGCACATGGACGAAGTGCTCGCCCAGGCGCTGGCGCTCGACGACCCGGGCCGCTTCCTCCACGTCGGCGACCACGCGCTCGAAGAGATCTACGACGTCGTGTCGTCCGGCGCCCACGCGGACGACGACCTGTCGAGCCCTGCGGCCGGCGTGAACTGAGAGCCGCATCGCTCGGGGCGTGTAGCTCAGCTGGGAGAGCGCCTGGTTTACACCCAGGAAGTCGGCGGTTCGATCCCGTCCACGCCCACCAAGGAAATCAGGTACTTACGGGAGAATCGGCAAGCAAGAGCGGCAACTGATGGCCCGGGAGTGTGCACTCGGGCTCCCCTGCCGCTCGAAGCCGACGACTGGAGGTTCCCATGTCTCAGTTGCCCCCGCCCGATACGTCCGCCCAGGAGTTCTTCGAGGTCCATGTGCCGCGCGCGTTCGGAGCGGCGGATCTTCCCGACGACGCGAAGCAGCTCGACCTGACGCTCGGCGTGAAGCTCGACGGCGAGGGCGGCGGCGAGTGGCGTCTGCACCTGAAGAACGGCGAGCTGAAGGTCGAGTCCGGCCCGACGGAAGACGCCGCCTTCACCGTGCTCCAGAGCGTCGCCGATTGGCGCGGCGCCCTCTGGGAGGAGCGCGGAGGCGCCTTCGGCAAACAGTCGCGTTCTCTCTTCGATCCGGGCTCCGGTGGTGCCAGCGGTCCGGGGTCGATGTCGCCGGCCGCGCTCGCGCAGCTTCAGATGCTGCGCGGCGTGATCAAGATGGTCGTCTCCGGCGGAGCCGGCGGCGACTGGGCGGTGGCGTTCAAGCTCGGCCCCGGCCCCGCGCCGGCCGAGCCGACGACGACGGTCAGCGTGACGGCCGAGGACGCCGCGGCGCTCGAGCGGGGCGAACTCGACCCGATGCAGGCGTTCATGTCCGGACGCATCCAGATCGCCGGCGACATGACGCTGCTGATGCAGATGCAGGCGATCCAGATGAGCGCCCAGGCGGCCGCGTCGGCGCCGAAGCCGGCCTGAGCGGCGCGCCGGCGCTCGGCTGCTGAGCCTGGGCTTTGCAGCGCCGAAGCGGATTGGCTAACCCCCTCCGTTCTGGGCGAGTCAATTCACGGGGCGGTAGTTCAATTGGTTAGAGCACCGGCCTGTCACGCCGGAAGTTGCGGGTTCGAGTCCCGTCCGCCCCGCCATTTTCCCTTGTGAATCGAATGGTTTGCGAGCCCCATTTCGCCGTGGATCCACAGCGGATCCACATTCCGCCGCCCGCGCGGTCGGATCACGTCGACGAGGGCCAGGTCTCCGAGCTTCGCGTAGCGCTCCGTCGACCGGCTGTCCGCGTGGCGCAGCATGCGCTGGATCATCTGGAGCGACGAGCCCTGGGCCAGCCAGGCCGTGGCGCTCGAGTGCTTCGTCCCCTCGTACATCCGAACCCGCACGCCCACCTTGGCGGCGGCCTGGTTCCACTCCTCGCGCAGGCTGTTGGCGATCCAGCGCTTCTCGCGGTTGCGAGCCGTGGGGTTCGGGAAGAGGGCGATGCGCGAGCGGAGCAGCTCCTCCTTGGAGACCTGGGAGAGCCGCCACTCGATCCAGCGCTGAAGCTCCTCGTCCACCGGGATCCAAGCCGCGTTGCGGCCCTTGGTGCCGCGCGTTGGCGCGTTGGCGTTCGGGCCCTTCACGGCGCGTGAGATCATGAGACCCGCGACGTCCTCGAGGATCCGGTAGTCGGTCACGTCGGCGGCGCGGACCTCTCCGGGACGGATGCTAAGGCGAGCCGCCAGGAATGCCCCGCGTCGT
>CAYWGW010000058.1:0-18579 GCA_964457385.1 uncultured Spirochaetaceae bacterium | reverse complement strand
ATCCTCCCCACGGCTCTTCTCGTCGCTAGGCTCCGTCCGGGCGGCGCGGCGTCCTCCCGACCTGTACCGTCTGCGAGGGGCTCCAGAGGCTGGGCTCCAGAGGGTGGAGGGGGCACGTCGAGCCCGCCGACCGGCTCGAGTCCGGTCTGCGGCGGCCGTGTCCAGCCGAGGGAAAGCGGGAACCCGGGAAAGCGGATAAGGGATGGCGTTGGCTGCGCAGCCGGAATGGGACGTGATCGTGGCGGGCGCGGGACCGGGCGGCTCCGCCGTGGCCACGATGCTGGCACGGGAGGGCGTGCGGGTCCTCGTCCTGGAACGGGAGACCTTCCCGCGCTTTCACATCGGCGAGTCGCTCCTGCCGGCCGCCGAGCTGGTGACGTCCCTGCTCGGGCTGGATCCCGATCCGGACGTCTTCGTGTTCAAGCGAGGCGCACAGTTCGTCTGCGAGGCGACCGGTCGTTTGCAGTCCTTCGACTTCGGCGAAGCGCTCGCCGGACCGCAGCGCTACGCCTGGCACGTCGATCGCGCACGCTTCGACACGCTTCTTCGCGACCGGGCGCGAGAGGTCGGGGCATCGGTCCGACACGGGGAGTCCGTCCTGGACGTCGATCTCGGGCCGGAACGTGTTCGTGTGAAGCTCGAGAGTGGGACCGAGGAAGCGCGCTATTTCATCGATGCCACGGGTCAGGATCGGCTGCTCGCGAAGAAGCTGCGGTCGGGTCGCGCCTACGAACATTTCGGGAAGGCCGCCGCCTTCACGCATTTCTCGGGGCTGGGAGATTCGGCTCGCGCGGAGTTCGAGCCGGACAACGACATTCGGATCGTCGTGATCCCCGACGGCTGGCTCTGGGCGATCCCTCTCGCCGGCGCACGTCTCAGCGTCGGCCTGGTGAGCCGAAAGGCAGGCCTCCGTCGCGAGCGGCTGGACGAGTATCTCGCCGGGAGCGCGCTCTTCGGGCGGCTGACGGCCGGAGCGAGACGACACGAGACCTCCCTGATCGGGAACTTCAGCTTCGAGAACACCCGCTCTTCCGGCTCACGCTATACCTGCGTCGGGGACTCGGCCTGCTTCATCGATCCGGTCTTCTCCTCGGGCGTATCGCTCGCGATCCTACGGGCCGTGGAGGTGGCGAGGCGCCTCGCTCCGGCCCTTGCCTCGGGCCGGGAGGCGGAAACCGATCTGATGACGACGGTGGAAGCTTCGATGACGCGAGCCTACGATACCTTCGCGTCGCTCGTTCATCGCTTCTACAACACGCGCTTCGTCGATCACATCATCTTCGGCGCGCCGCCGGACGGGGCCCATCGATCGGGCGTGATCAGCGTCCTGTCGGGCGACGTCTTCCGGGACGACAATCCATTCCAGGACATGCTCCTGAAGTCCAGACGCCATCGGATTCGCAGTCGGGAAGCCTGCCCGTAGATGACCGGGAGAGGCGGGAGAAGCGTGAGGGGCGGGAGTCGAGATCCATGGCCAGTCGCGAATACCCGATCACCGGATTCGCCCTGTGCAACGCGATCGGGACGAACCGGGACGAGGTGAGGACGGCCCTCTACGAGGGACGATCCGGGCTCGGTCCCTCGCCGATCGAGCTGCCTTTCGAGACGGTCGTCGGCGCGGTCCGGGCCGAGCTTCCGGATCTGCCCGCCTCGCTCTCTCCCTGGACGACGCGCGCGACCCGGATCGCTTCGCTCCTGTTGGACGATCTGGAGGTCGAGCTCGATCGACTCCGATCACGCTGGCGACCGGAGCGGATCGCGGTGCTGCTGGGGACGAGCACGGCTGGTGCGAGCGAGACGGAGGAGGCCTATCGCCACTATCTGGAGGCGGGCGCGCTGCCCCCCGATTACGATCTCTTCCGGAAGTACACGTACGGGGCGATTCTTCACGTCGTACGCGAACGGACGGGTAGCCGGGGGCCCTCCTGGGTGATCTCCACGGCGTGCACCTCGAGCGCGAAGCCGCTCGGATCGGCGCAGCGGCTGATCGCGGCCGGCGTCGTCGACGCCGCCATCGTGGGTGGCGTCGACACCCTCTGCCGCATGACGCTGCATGGCTTCAAATCGCTCGACGCCCTCTCCGCATCGGCCTGCCGTCCGTTCGCAGCCGATCGGGACGGGCTCAACATCGGCGAAGGCGGGGCCTTCCTGCTGCTGGAACGGAGCGGGGAGGCGCTCGGCATTCTCGAGGGCGTCGGCGAGAGCTCCGACGCCTATCATATCTCGGCACCCCATCCCGAGGGTCTCGGTGCGCGCCTCGCCATGGAGCGGGCGCTGGCGGATGCGGGATGCGACGCGACGGCCATCGACCACGTCAACGCGCACGGCACGGGGACCCGGCTGAACGACGTCTCGGAGGCAGCGGCCATCGAGGCGCTCTTCGGCCGTGACGTGCCGGTGGTTTCGACCAAGAGCTATACGGGTCATATGCTCGGAGCGGCCGGTGCGACTGAGGCGGCGATGGCCCTGCTCGCGACCCTCGAAGACTGGATTCCGGGATCCCTGGGAGCCGCGCCGGTCGACGAGAAGATCCGCGTCTGCGTGCGCGACAAGCGCTCGGAGGGAAGGATCCGGCGGGTAATCAGCAATTCCTTCGCTTTCGGCGGCAACAACATCAGCGTCGTGATCGGGACACCCCGATGAATCCGAAGGCTCCGGACGAGGTGGCGGTTCTCGGCTGCGGCGTCTTCGTTCCCGGCTTTGCGGACCTCGGCAGCTTTGCACGAGGCGAGGCGGATGCCGAGCACGATAGTCCCATCGGATCCCTGGTTCCGCTGCGACAGCGGCGTCGAGCGAGCCTGCTGTCGAAGGCCTTCGCCGACGCCTACGGCGAGGTGCTCGAGCGGAGTGGGCTCGATCCGCAGACCGTGGCCTCGGTCTTCGGTTCGGCGCTCGGCGAAGCCTCGACGATGATCCATCTGCTCGACCAGATGTGGCTCGAGGCAGGCGCGCTGAGTCCGATGCGATTCACGACGAGCGTACACAATTCAGCGTCGGGAATGGTCTCGATCGCGACGTCGAATCGTGGGCTCACGACTTCGCTGGGGGCGGATTTCGATACGCCGGCGATGGCTCTGCTGGAGGGAATGGGGATCGTGCTCTCGGAGCGCACGCCGGTGATCGTCTGCTGTGCGGACGAGGCTCCTCCGGAAGGTCTCGTGACGGGTACCGGGAAGGGAGGCTGGTCCCTGCTGGCCGTCGCGATCGCGCTCGGGCCGCGTGACGTCTTCCCGGGCTCGCGTTCCGTGCTCTCCGGAGTCGGCATCGAGGAGGCAACCCGGCCCTGGCCCGCGTTGGCAGAGTCCGTTGCCCGGAATCCGATTGCGGGATTGCTGGATCTGGCACTCGCGATCGAGGAGGGGACGACCGGCCGGATCGGTTTGGACAGGGGAGCCGGCCGCGGCTTCTCGGTTCGACTCTGCGCCGCCGCGGATCCGGTCCGACGGAATCCATGAGCGGATTTCCCTCGGTCTCCCAGCTGATTCCGCATACCGAGCCGATGATCCTGATCGATCGCCTGGTCGCCTGGTCACCCGGTCGGGCGACCTGTTGCCTGCAGGTCCGTGCCGGGGCGCCCTTCGTCGAAGGGGATGCGCTCGAAACGGCCTTCACGCTCGAGCACATGGCGCAGACGGTGGCGGTCTGTCTCGGATACGAGGCCTATCGAGGGGGTCGGCAGACCCGGACCGGCATGATCGTGAGCTGTCGGGGATTCGAGATCCATGAGCCTCGGGTGGCCGTCGGAGTCGAGCTCACGATCGAGGCAAGCCGGCTGCGCGGCAACGACTCGACCAGCCATTTCGAGTGCGTCGTGCGCGCGGCATCGACATCGACATTGACATCGGCATCCGCATCGGCATCGGCATCCGCATCGGATTCGGCATCGCATTCGTCAACGATCGCGAATGCGACCTTGACGCTCTTCTACGGAGAGCTGCCGGATCGGTGATCGCAGACGGGTCACGCGTCGCGCAGACGGGTCACGAAGAGGCGGGTTCCGTCAGCGAGCGGGGCGCTCTGGACGATCCGCAGCCCGGCCGCCGAGATCAGCCGCCGCATCTGCGGCTTCGTCCGTTCGTGGCCCGGACCGCAGAGGACGAGCATCTCGAGATCGAGCAGGTTGGTCATGTTCTGATGGCCCTCGGGCAGCAGGAGCCCCTCGATCAGGAGCAGCACGCCATCCGGTTCGACAGCGTCGATGCAGCGTCGCATCAAGGCGATGGCGGTGTCGTCGTCCCAGCTGTGGATGATGTGCTTCAGGACGCAGACGTCCGCGCCAGCGGGGATCGTCTCGAAGAAGTCGCCGCTGCGCCCCTCGCAGCGATCGGCCAGTCCCGCCTCGGTGAAAGCGAGTGTGGCGCGTTCGACGGCGACGGGTCGCTCGAGCAGGACGCCGGAGAGATGCTTCCACGCCGACAGGACCTCGATCAGCAGGGTGCCCTGCCCGCCGCCGACGTCGAGAACCCGCGTCGCCTGCGAGAAGTCGTATGCAGAGGCGAGGGCGCGTGCCTCCCGCCGGCAGAAGGCATCGATGGCGTCGTGGTAGACGTCGGCCTCGTCGCGATGATCGTCCAGATGATCGAAGAGGCCCTGCCCGTGACAGGCCTCGAAGGCGGATCGGCCCGTGCGCACCGAGTCGGTGAGTCTCGACCAGGGATCCCAGCCGGCGGGCGATCCGACGAATCGAGCCAGATCTCCAAGCTCGCCGCGGCGGAGCAGGGCACCGAGCTCGGTCGGCTCGTAGGCATGGGCCGCGTTCAGGGTGACGAGCTTCTCCCCGGCGAGGACCCGCATCAGTCGTCGCAGGGCATCCGGCTGACAGTCGATGCGCAGAGCGAGCTCTTCCAGCGAGAGCGGCTTCTCGATGAGGGCGTCGATCAATCCGAGGCTGGCGGCTGCCGAGATCGCGGCTGCGAGCCATTTCCCGCCGAGCATCCGAAGCAGGATGCCCTCCGGATCGGGGGCGTCGTCCGGAGCTCCTCTCGTCATGCCGTCATGCCCTCAGGCTCAGGCCCGGGCTCGGGTCTTCTCGACATCTCGGGTCTTCTCGGCATGGGTGAGGCCCGGATCCTGCGATTCGAGTGCCGGAACGACGATGGACCCCAGCGCCTGCCGGATCGTCTGTTCGTCGACGCGATGGGACGCTCGTCCGAGGGAGCGCTCGACATCGCGGGCCAGGGGGCGCAGGGCCCGGCGTCTCGCCAGCCCGATCGTCTCGACGGCCGCCAGACGACCCTCCGCGATCCGCAGATCCCACTCGCCGACCTTCGCCCGCTCGAGCAGGGCATCGATCTTCTCGGCCCCGACCTCATCCATCGCCCGCAGCAGGATCTCGCCCGCGATCTCCTCGCCTTCCGCGAGCCGTTTCTTCATGTAGCTCAGCGTCTCGCTCGGGTTCATCTCGTTGCGGAGGGCGACATGGGCATCGACCAGGACCGACGGGAAGGTCGGCATGGGCCGAAAGCCGGTGGAGCTCTGCGCCGGTGCCAGCTCCGCCCAGGCGGCGAAGAGATGCTGGAGTCCGAGTGTGAGCCTCGCGAAACGCTGACCGATCGGCACGACCTCGGCCAACTCGGGTCCCGTCAAGCGGTAGAGCCCCTGTAGGAAGAGCTGGCATGGGTAGGACCAGTAGATGAAGTTGTCCCAGTAGATCTTCGCCATCAGTGCGTCCGCGTGTCCGTAGACCTCGGCCGCGTCCCGGTAGAGATCGACGCCGCCCCCGACGATCGATCGGTAGAGGGCGCTCAACTCACGCGCCCGCTGTGCAAGATCGCATCCGCCCTCGAGATCGCGTCGGATCATCTCCTCGGTGAACGAGTTCGTGATGGCGATGAAGTCGGTACCCGGGCTGTAGAGCGGATCCGCGAAGGCACCGGCCTCGCCGACGATCGCCCAGCGATCGGCGGACCAGCTGCGGGCCACGTTGTGGCTGTAGGAGCGGAGGGCGCCGAAATCGAGGACCGGATAGGCGTCTAGATACCGAGCGAGGACGGGCTCGTTCTTCGTCAGGAAGGCCTGGGTCCGTTCGAGCGTCCGGATCTCGTCGAAGCTGTGGTGGCTGTCGTGCACGACGACGCCGATGCTCGTGTTACCCGTGGCGAGGGGGATGATCCAGACCCAGTAGCCGGGACCCATCAGATGGTTCGTCGAGCGGATGCGATGGGTCGCCCACGCGACATCGTGCCAACGGCCCACGCCTTCAGGCACGATCTGCGTGATGTCCACGGCGCCCTCGACCCGAAACCAGCTCGCGTTGGCCGCGTGGCGGGTTCCGCGCGTGAGCTTCAGGCGCTTCCGGAGCAGCGCGGCGCGTCCGGTGGCATCGACCAGCCAGCGACAGCGGATCCGGGCCTTGTGGCCGTCGGGATCCTCGAGCGCGACGCCGTCGGGGGAGGCCTTTGCTTCGGCGCCGGCCTCGTCGGCCGCCGGGTCCGTCCGTGCCTCTTCCGACTCCGACTCCGACTCCGGCGCCGCCACGCGGACGCGGCGCAGCTCGACTTCGTGGGGCGTCTCGCCGCGATTCAGCTCGATCGCGCCGACCTTCACGCCCTCCAGCAGCGTTACGCCATCTTCGACGATCATGCCCCGCAGATCGTTTTCGAAGCGTCCTCGATCGATCTGGTAGGAGGGGACGATGGGCTCCTGTGCGGGGCCGATCTCGAAGCGTTCCTCGATCGGCAGCTGGCCGCCGCCCGGAAAGAAGCGCAGCCCGTACTTGAAGATATGCTCGGTCCCGAGGTAGTCGCGCAGACCCAGCCGCTCGAGGTACTGGGAGCCGAGCTCGACACTCGATTCACCGACCTTGTGTGCGGAGTCGGGCAGCGGGCGGGTCGTGCGCTCGACGACCAGGATCGTCTGGGAAGGATGCTCCCGGCGGAGCTGGCGAGCGAGGGTGAGGCCCGCGAGGCCGCCGCCGCAGATCACGATGTCGTAGTCGGGGCTCAGGCTGTCTTGAAGGGAATCAGCAGGCACGGGAAGGTACCTTCTCTATCTTCACCCCTTCGAGGACTGACGAGAACCTTCGGGCTCTCCGGTGCGGCCGCTCGCAGGTCGACGGGGCTTGGATCGGGGGAGGATTGGGGAACGGATCGCTTCGTGATGGTCGGACCTCGGGCAGGGAATCGCGTGCGAAGGCGGATGCGGCGCCGGAAGGGTAGCGGCTCGCCCCGGGCCGTGCGGGTCATCCGGGCCATGCGGTTGGTCGGCGTCGTCGTGCTGACGTCGACGTACTTCGTGATCGCCCCGATCAGCTACCTCGTGTTCTGGCTCTACTGCTCGATGCCTACCCGGAATCCGCCGGGCCGCGCGCGCGTCCTGCGCTTCATCATGTCGCGGGGCTTCCGTCTGATGCACGACGTGTTGCGGATCCTGCGCATCGTCGATTTCGATCCGCGGGAGCTCGAGCCACGGATTCCCCAGGGCCCTTGCGTGATGGTGGCAAATCACCCCACTCTGATGGATATCAGCGGTCTGCTCGCAGCCGAGAAGGATCTGGTCTTCCCCGTGAAGCCGTCCCTCTTTCGAAGCTTCTGGGCGCGTCCGCTGTTGGCCGGGGCAGAGCTCTTCGAGGGCTCCGGGCCGGAAGCGTTCGGCGTGGGCGACATGATCGACGAGGCGGTGGCCCGGGTCCGACAGGGGCGGAGGGTCATCATCTTTCCAGAGGGCACCCGATCGCCCGCGGGAGGCATGCATCGCTTCGGACGAGCCGCGTTCGAGATCGCGGTGCGGGCCGGGGTGGACGTGGTGCCGATCGTCGTGCGTTGCGAGCCCGCCTGGCTCACGAAGGATCGCGGCTTCCTCGATCCCCCGTCCGAGTGCCCCCTGCTTCGTTTCCGTCCGCTCGAGCCGGTTTCACCGGCGGAAGCGGGGTCGTCCAGCCGCAGGTTGAGGGTTATAGTTCGCAGTCGGATTCTTGCGGAGCTCGAAGCCCGGAATCCACCGCAAGAGCGGCAAGAGCGGCAAGAGCGAAGAGATACCCCGGCCGAAGGATACGATGGAAGAATCGCTTGAAGAGGATCTGAAGAAGCTCATCGTCGAATCATTGGCGCTCGAAGACGTGACGCCCAGCGAGATCGAGACCGAAGACGCGCTCTTCGTCGATGGCCTGGGACTCGACTCCATCGACGCTCTCGAGCTCGCCTTGGCCATCCAGGAGAAGTTCGGCGTCGCGACCTCGCCGGACGACGAACGCAATCGGGAGATCTTTTTCTCCGTGAAGAGCCTGGCCGACTTCATTCGCGCCGAGTCGTCTGCCGAATCGCCCGCCGAATTGGCGGGGTAGCGCTGCGAATCGGTGTGAGCGAGTCGCTCGATCTCCTGGGCCGACATCGGCCCGAGGACATCGTCGCATTCGGGACAGAGGGCCCGCGGACGGCCGCCCAGCTCCTCGCGGATGCGACCCGCCTGGCCCACTGCCTGCCCGCGGCCTCGCCGGGCTCCCAGGTCCTGTTGGTCTTCGAGCGGGATCGCTACCAGATGGCGGCCGCGCTGCTGGCGACGCTCGCGCGAGGTCATGCCGTGGCCCTGCCGCCGACGACACGGATCGACTCCATCGTGGCCGTGGAGAGCCGATCCGAGACGGTCGCCATGCTGCACGACATCGATGTCGGGCGCGGCGTCCGGGTCTCCGACGTGCTAGGCCCGGCCGATTCCGGGGGGCCGTCGCAGTCTGCACTGGAGCCGCTGGTCGCGCCTTTTCGGCCGCCTGCGGGCGTGATGGCGACGCTCTTCACTTCGGGAACGACGGGTCCCATGGCGGCCTGGGGAAAAACGCCGTCCGAGCTGCTCGCCGAGGCGCACTGGCTCGCAGAGACCTTCGACCTGGGCGTCGGGCATCGCATCGTCGGCACCGTGGCGCCGGGACATATCTACGGCCTTCTCTTCACGGTGCTGCTGCCACTCCTGCGCGGAGCGGCCTTCTCTCGCGAGACCCCCCATCATGCGGAGGCCATCGCTCGATGCGTTCGAGAAGGAGCGGCCCAGGTGCTGGTGACGGTGCCCGTCCAGCTCCGCGCCTGTGGCGGGCTGCCTGCTGGCTCGTTGGACGGTCTCGAGCGGATCTTCTCGTCGACGGCGCCCCTGTCGGATCCGGTGGCCATGACGTTCTTCGCGCGCCATGGCCTTCCGGTGACCGAGATCCTGGGATCCACCGAGACGGGGGGCATCGCCTATCGGATCCGTCGGGAGACGGAAGCACCGCGCTGGCGGCCCTTCGACGTCGTCCGGGTTTCGGTGGGACGAGAGGAACGGCTGTGTGTCGACTCGCCCTTCCTCCGCGCGGATCTGCCGAAGCCCTTCGAGACTGGCGATCGCGTCCAGATGGCTTCGGACGGCACCTTCACCCATCTCGGGCGCTTCGACGGCGTCGTGAAGATCGGGGGCCGTCGGGTGTCGCTGGCGGAGGTGGAGGCGTGTCTGCGGGAGCAGCCGCAGGTCGAGGAGGCCGCCGTCCTGGCCGTTCCGGACGGAGTGCGGGGCGATCGGCTGCTGGCGGCGGTGACGCCCGCCTCCTGCCCGATCGATCTCCTGCGGCAGGCGCTGCTCGAACGCTTCGAGCCGAGCTGCCTCCCGAAACGCATCCTCGCCGTCGACGCCCTGCCCGTCGGACCTTCCGGCAAGCTGGCGCGTCATCGGCTACTGAGGCTCTTCGGTCTGCACGAAGACGGCAGGCCCTTCAACTGGCAGCTCGGTTGGAGCGAGGCGACCCGGGAGGAGGAGGACGGACGGGTCGGCTTTGCGTTCCCGGTGCGCGTGCCCGAGGACTACGGATGGTTCGAAGGCCATTTCGACGGCTACCCGATTCTCGCGGGCGCGGCCCAGCTGAAAGAGCTCGTCCTTCCTGCCATCCGCCGGGCTTTTCCTGCGCTCGGTCTTCTACGCTCGATGAGCCGGGTCAAGTTCACCGGCCGGATCACGCCGGGTGGCGAGGTCGTCGTTCGCGTCAGCCAGGGCCCGCGTCCGGAGCGCGTCGTCTTCGCGGTCGAGCGGCGGGACACCGTCTGCTCCTCGGGCCTGCTGGTCTTCGAGGGCGAGGTGCCGGCGACGTCGCCTGCGGGCTCGACGATCCGGGACGAAGGCAGGGGTCGGGAATGACCGTGTTTCGATGCTGCGCGATCGTGCCGACCTACGACAATCCGATGACCATCCGCCCCGCGATCGAGTCGATCCGCCGCTTTCTTCCGAATGTTTTCGTCATCGACGATGGCAGTGCCGCGCCGGGTCGAGAGGCCTGTATCGCGTTGGAGCGGGATGGTCTCGTCCGTCGCATCCGGTTCGAACGCAACCGCGGCAAGGGCGCCGCCGTGAAAGCGGGTCTCGAGGCGGCGCGGGGCGCCGGCTTCAGCCATGCCTTCCAGATCGACGCCGACGGACAGCACGACATCGA
Organism: uncultured Spirochaetaceae bacterium; assembly: GCA_964457385.1. Lineage (GTDB taxonomy): Bacteria > Myxococcota_A > UBA9160 > UBA9160 > UBA4427 > UBA4427. The sequence continues at coordinate 8,195 of CAYWGW010000058.1, read as the reverse complement.
TCGTGTCCCGGCCTTCCTCGAGAGCGCCCGGCGATCGCCCGAGAGTGTGATCCTCGGATTTCCGGACTACGACGACAGCGTGCCGCGCCTGCGTCTGGCCGCGCGCGAGATCACGCGTTTCTGGGTGGATCTCGAGGTCGGCGGGGCGGGGATCGTCCGGGATGCCATGGTCGGTTTCCGGATCTACCCGATCGAGGCCGCATGTGCGCTGCGGATTCCGAGCAATCGGATGGAGTTCGACATCGAGGCCGCGGTCCGGCTCTGCTGGTCCGGCGCTCCGATCGTCAATCTTGCGGTGGGGATCCGCTACCCGAGCCCCGAGGAAGGGGGGCTCTCCCACTTCCGGCCCTTTCGCGACAATCTGTGGCTGTCCTGGATGCACGCCCGACTGTGTACCGAGAAGGGCACGCGCCGGTCGCTCGGCTGGCTCCGTCGTCGGGTGGTCCTGGAGCGTTCATGAAGGAAGAGCGATTCGGTGGGAGCCGACCCTCTTCGGACGCTCCCGAGCCCGACCCGAGCGGAGGTTGGCTGACCCAACGCGAGCGGGGCGCCGTCTGGGCGATCCAGCTCGCGGTGCTCTGTGCGACGATGTTGGGCCGAAAGCCGGCGCGGGCCCTCATGTACGTCGTCGCCGCCTACTATACGGCCTTCGATGGTACGGCGCGGCGCGCCTCGAGGGACTGGCTCACGCGATTCCACGGCCGACCGGCCCGTCTGGCACAGGTGTACCGGCACATCCTCTGCTTTGCCCACGTCACCCTCGACCGATTGTTCTTCGCCCGGGGCGCGGTCGACTACTTCGAGATCGAGCGGACGGGCAATCATCATCTCGACGAGATGGCGCGCAATCGCCGCGGGGCGGTGCTGCTCGGCGCGCATCTCGGGAGCTTCGAGGCCATGCGCGCGGCGAGTGAGGAGGAGGACCTGCCGGTCTCGATCATCGGTCATTTCGAGAATGCCCGGATGATCAATGCCGCCTTCCAGAAGATCGATCCGGAGCTCTCCAGCCGGCTGGTGCACATGGGCAGGGATCCTGTCCAGCTCGCGCTGACCCTGCGAGATCGGATCGCCGACGGTGCGCTGGTCGCCGTGATGGCGGATCGGGTGGGGCTCAACGAGAAGTACCTGGAGGTCGACTTCTTCGGCGCGCCGGCGCGCTTCTCGACGGGGCCCTTCATCCTGGCGGCGGCGCTGAAATGCCCGATCTTCCTCGTCTTCGGACTCTACTACCCTCCCAATCGCTACTCGCTTCATTGTGAGCCTTTCCTCGACCGCCTCGTGCTGCCGAGACACGACCGGGAGGGCGCGCTCCGGCAGGTCGTGATCCGCTACGCTGCTCGGATCGAGAGCTATTGCCGCAGGGCGCCCGACAACTGGTTCAACTTCTTCGATTTCTGGGGGACGCCGCCACGATGACGGATGCGCTGAACGAGCCGGGTCCGACCGCCGCGATCGAACGCGTCTTCGTGTTCGGCGACCGACCTCTCGGGCTCGAGGATCTGGTGCGGCTGGCGGACGGGCGGCTGCGGCCGGGCCTCGGTGCCGGGGCGCGGGATCGGATGGAGCGCAGCGCCGGGATCGTCGAGAGGCTTCACGGGCGGGGTGAGCCGATCTACGGCGTGACGACGAGCGTCGGTGGCTCGGTCGGAACCGGGATCCCGTCGCAGTATGCCGCGGAGCTCTCCCTGAATCTGATGCGGATGCACGGAGTCGGCACGGGCCGGATTCTCGACGACGTCGAGGCGGCGGCGGTCGTCGCCGCGCGACTCGCCTCGTTGACCCGGGGATTGAGCGGAGTGCGACCGGAGGTGGCCGAGCTGCTGGTGGCGCTGCTCGATGCGCGCGCGCTGCCGCGGATTCCCGCCGAGGGATCGGTGGGGGCCAGTGGCGACCTCACACCGCTCTCCTACCTGGCGGCGGTGGTCGTCGGCGAGCGGGAGGTCTCCTTCGACGGCGAGGAGATCCCCGCGCGAAGCGCCCTTCGCCAGCTCGGCCTGAAGCCCCTGGTCTTCCGGCCCAAGGAAGCCCTGGCGCTGATGAACGGGACCAGCGTCTCGACTGCGCTGGCCGGTCTCGCCTGGCATCGCGCGTTCCGCCTGGCGCGTCTCGCCTCACGTCTCAGCGCGCTGACCTCGACCGCGATTCTCGGCAATCCGATTCATTTCGATGATCGGATCCACGCCGCCAAGCCGCATCCGGGCCAGCGCCGCGTGGCCGCGTGGATGCGGGAAGATCTCGCGGGCATGGCGCCCGCCGAGACCCCGTCGCAGCTCCAGAGCCGCTATTCCGTCCGTTGTGCTCCGCACGTGATCGGAGTGCTGGTCGATGCGCTCGAATCCGGTCGGAGGACGCTCGAGATCGAGCTGAACGGAGTCAGTGACAATCCGATCGTCGATCTGGAGAACGAGGAAATCCTCCACGGGGGCAACTTCTACGGCGGTCATGTCGGATTCGTCTGCGACTCCCTCAAGGTGGCGGTCGCGAATGTCGCCTGTCTGCTCGACCGGCAGGTGATGCTGTTGTGCAATCCCGCCGAGAATGCGGGGCTTCCGGCGGATCTCGTGGGCGTCCGGGGGAATGAGCGCTGTGCCCACAACGGATTCAAGGCCGCGTCGATCGCTGCTTCGAGCCTCGCCGCCGAGGCGATGAAGGGCACGATGCCGGCCAGCGCCTTCAGCCGCAGCACGGAGCTCCACAACCAGGACAAGGTGCCGATGTCCACGATCGCCGCGCGGGATCTGATCCGGGTGCTCGAGCTGACGGAGCAGGCGGCGGCCATCGCGCTGTTGGCAGGCTGTCAGGCGCTCGATCTCCGAGGCTCCGCGGTCGCCGGGCCGCTGGCCGACCTGCGTCGCGTCGTTCGCGAGGTGGTTCCGCCGTTGAGGGAGGATCGGCGGATGGATCGCGATCTCGAGAGCGTCCTGGCGCTCTTGCGACGCGAAGGCCTGTCGTCGGCGGCGGCCGCGGAATGAAGAACGCCTTCGCTTCCGCGACCGTTCGCTTGCGGGTGCCGTTCCACGATTGCGATCCACTGCAGGTCGTGTGGCACGGACGCTATCTGGAGTACTTCGAGCTCGCGCGAACGGAGCTCTTCGTGGCGCAGGGTCTCGACGTGCCGCAGTTCCGGGAGCTCGGCTATCGCATGTACGTCTCCGAGGTGCGCTGCCGCTTCACCCATCCGCTTTCGTACGGAGACGAGGTCGAGGTGACGGCGCATCCGACCGCGGCGCGCCCCCTGCTGCGGATCGCCTACTCCGTGCGGAACGTCAGCCGTCGCCGCCCGAGTGCCCGCGGCCATACCGTGCTCGCCGTGACGGATGCAGCGGGCGGATTGCTTCACGAGACCCCGGATGCGATTCTCGAACGTCTGCGCGCCTGAGGCCGGGCGCTGCGAACGCGGTCGATGGGTTCGCCGGATCGGGACACTTTTTCTCGGGGCTCTCCTGGGGCTGCTCGGTCTGACCGCTGCCCTGCCCGCGTCGTCCGAAGACGTCAGGGAGGCTCCCGCCTCCTTCGAAAAGCTGCTCTCCGTCTACGATTCGATGGTGGGCTTCGAGTCGGGCTTCGAGGAAGAGAAGATCCTGAGCCTCTTCCGCGAGCCCCTGCGAAGCCGGGGCCGGATCTATTTCGATCCCCCCTCGACGCTCCTGCGGCAAGTCGAGACACCGCGTCCCTCGGAGGTTCTCGTCACGCGGGACGAGGTCCGGCTTCGGGAGGACGGTCGGGAGCGAGTCGTCGATCTGACGAGTCGTGCCGAGGCCCGACCGCTGGTGGAGTCGATGCTCTGGCTCTTCGCAGGGGATCGCGAGGCGCTCGAGCGCGTGTACTCGGTCGAGTATGAGGTCGGATCGGGAAACGACCAGCACTGGGAGCTCCGACTCCGCCCCCGGGCCGCTCCCCTCGATCGGTTGATCCGCGAGCTGCGGGTGAGCGGACGCGGTCGCCGGACCGAGGCCTTCGAGTTCATCGAGACGTCCGGCGATCGGACGCGGACCCGCTTGATCGACCCCGATCCCCTGCGTCGGTTCGACGCCGAGGAGCGATCGCGTCTCTTCGATCCAGCCCCGGTCGCGCCCGATCCGGCCCTACCATGAGCTTCCGGGAGCGGACCCAGATCGGGCTCGGTCTGGCATTTCTCGCTCTGCTGCTCGGCTACGTGATCCTGCATTTCCGGGTGACGACGGACATCCAGCATTTCATGCCCACGGCCGAGGATCCCGAGGTCGCGGCCTTGTCGCGTCAGATCGCCGAGAGCGAGCTCAGCCGCACCCTGATCCTGGCGCTCGAGGGGCCCGACACCGAGACGGTGATCCGGGCGGGGCGGGTCTTCGAGGCCGCCCTGCGACGGGACGATCGGACGGGTCCCGCGATCTCCTTTCTGGAGGGCGGGCCGCCGGCGGGCGTCGAGCGGGTTCTGTTCGAGCTCTACGATCCGAGGAGGCTGTACTTCCTGGCGACTCGCGTCGACGAGGCGCGAGCGCAGATCGAGGACGAGGGCATCCGTCGCGCGCTTCGGTCGCTCCGGACGGAGCTCGGAGGTCCGCTCTCCTCCCTCGTCTCCCGCGTCGCGGGACGCGATCCGTTTCTCACGATTCCGGGGCTCTTCGATCGCCTCGGGCAGACGCGGGTGGGCAATCTCGTTCTGGCGGACGGCCGATTCGTCACGCCGGATGGACGGACGGCCGTGCTCTTCCTGGGCACGAAGGCGTCCGCGCTCGACACGCGAGCCCAGGCGCCCTTCCTCGAAGCCGTCGAGGAGGTCTGGGCAGCCGTCTCGGCCGACCTTCCGGAGACCGTTCGCCTCGATCAGAGCGGCGTCCATCGCTTTGCGGTCCGCACGGCCGAGGCGATCGAAGGCGATATCCGACGCGTCTCCCTGGTTTCGAGCGCCTTGATTGGCTGCCTCCTGCTGGGTCTCTTCCGAAGTCTTCGTTTCGTGGTGCTGGCTGCGATTCCGGTCGGAGCGGGCGTGTTGGCCGGAGCGGCGGCGGTGTTATTCGTCTTCGGCCAGATCCACGGCATCACGATGGCCTTTGGAGCCTCCCTGATCGGGGTCTCGATCGACTACGTGGTCCACCTCTACTGTCATCGATCGATCGTGCGGCCTGGGGGCGGTGCCCGGGAGTCGATTCGCAGGATCCGCCTTCCCCTCGCCACGGGAGCGATCACGACCATCGCCGGCTTCGCGGCGCTGGCCGCCTCGAGCCTGGTCGGTCTGCGCGAGGTCGCCCTCTTCTCGGTCAGCGGGATCCTGATGGCCTTCGGGGTGACGATCGTCTTCCTGCCCTCGCTGCTCCCGGATCACGTCGTCGAGGTGGCGGCGCGACGTCGCTGGATCCGCGGCCTAGAGTCGGCCCTGGCCGGTCTTCGGCGACGGCGTCGATACCTGGGCTGGGTGCCGGTCGGCGTGATCGCCTTCATCGCCGTCAGCCTGCCGGGTGCACGCTGGAATGCCGATGCGGCCAGTCTGGCGCGGATGGATCCGGAGCTGATGGCGGAGGACGCGCGGGTGCGGGCGAAGGTCGCCCCCTTCGAACAGATGCGCTTCGTGGTGTCCCTCGGCGAGACCGAAGCCTCCGCGCTCGAGGTGAACGACGCAGTCGCGGCGAGTCTGCGGCAGGCCGTCGCGGAGGACGAGCTCGGGTCGCAGCGCAGTCTTGCGTCGCTGCTCCCGAGCCCGGCGCGGCAGCAGGCCGTTGCCGCGGTCGCGCTCGGCGACGACTCGCTTGCCAGCCGGCTTCGGCGGATCGCCCGGGAGGAAGGCTTTGCCGAGACCGCCTTCGATCCCTACCTCGACTCCCTGTCCGATCCCCTGCCGCCGCCGCTCCGATACTCCGACCTGATCGACTCTCCGGTGGCGGGACTCGTCCGCAGCTTCCGCGTGACGCTCGCGGACCGCGTGGGCTTCGTGACCTTCGTCGAGGGCGTGGAGGAGGCCGCCGCGATCGAGCGGCGCATGAACGCCATTCCCGGAGCGGTCTTCCTCCAGCAATCTGCGCTGCTCGAGGAGGCCCAGCTCCGCTATCAGCGACGGACGCTCGAATCCCTCGCCTGGGGCCTGCTCGCCGTTCTCGTGCTGCTCGGGATCCGCTACCGGGAGCCGACACGGGCGTGCGTCGCCTTCCTGCCCTCGCTGCTGGCCGCCGGGACGACGGTCTCCGTGCTCACCCTCCTTGGACGGGGAATCGATCTGATCTCGCTGACGGCGCTTCTGTTCGTCGTGAGCATGGGGGTCGACTACAGCGTCTTCCTCGTCGATGCCCACGACGAGGTGGATGAGAGGAGTGTCTCGGCTGCACTCACCGGCGCCCTGCTCGCCGGCTTCTCCACCATCGTGGCCTTCGGGCTGCTCGCACTCTCGGATCATCCGGTCCTCTCGGGGCTGGGCTGGACGGCGGCGGTCGGGATCGCGACCAGCGTCCTGCTCGCGCCGATCGCCCTCGTCTGGCTGCGGCCCGATCCGCGCTCGCGCACCAAGACGGCGGCATCGGCAGCGGCGTCAACATCGGCGTCGGCGTCGGACTGAGGATGGGAATGCGATCATTTAGCTTCCCCGTTCGCTTCGGGATCTCGATCGGCCTCGCGCTGCTGGCCTGCGTCGGCGGTGAAGGGCCGACACGAACGGCTTCGCAGGACATCGACGGGCAGCGGGTCGGGGCACGCGAGGGCGCGAAGGAGTTCGCGGCGGCTCTGCTGCCGGCCGGGGCGTGGCCCGGCCGACATTTCATCCGGCAATGGGTGGTGATTCGCTGGCAGGAGCGAGAGGAGCGATTCGAGGCGGTGCTCCAGAAGGAAGCGGATGCGCTTCTGCTCGTGGGCCTCGGACCGATGGGCCGGGTCGGGTTCCGGATCTCGCTCGAGGACGAAGCGCTCGGATTCGAGAATCACAGCGGGAGGACGCTGCCCTTCTCGCCCGCCTACATCCTCGCCGACGTCCAGCGAATCTTCTATCCGTGGCTCGAGGAGGCCGAGCGCTGTCGGCGCTGCGATCGCGAAGGCGTGCGGCTGGGCTTCGACATCCGGGAACTTCGCGTCGGGGGGAGACTCGTCGAGCGCCGCTTCTCGCTGGCGGATCAGCCGGAGCTCGGGGAGGTCGTGGTTCGCTACCGCGGCCCGGACGAGGAGCCGGAGCCGTCGGGAGAGACGCCTCGCCAGGAAACGTCTGTCCAGGAAACGAAGCTCCGGCGGGCGACACTGCGAAACGACTGGGCGGGATACGAGATCGAAGTCGAGTACCTGTCCTTAGAGCCTGTCCCAAAACCCCCGACCGAGTGAGGCGCGTGCATCACGACCGAGGGGGTTCTGGGATAGGCTCTCGAGATCCGAGCCGTGAAGCGCGTCGATCCTCAGGCCATGCCTCCGTCGACCGAGATCGTTTCACCGGTCACATAGCTGGCGTCGTCCGACAGCAGGAAGCCCACGACGGCCGCCGCCTCCTCGGGTCGACCGAGGCGTCGCATGGGGATCAGCGCGCCGAGCGACGCCGTCGGAAGCGACTCGGTCATCTCCGTCTCGATCAGCCCGGGAGCGACACAGTTCACCGTGATCTTCCGCTTCGCGAGCTCGAGGGCCAACGATCGCGTCGCTCCCATCAGACCGGCCTTGGAGGCGCCGTAGTTGACCTGGCCGCGATTGCCCGTCAGGCCGACCACGGAGGAGAGCACCACGATGCGCCCGCCGGCGTGGGCCCGGATCATGGGAAGCACGAGCGGGTTCAGCACATTGTAGAAGCCGTCGAGATTGGTCCGCAGGACGTGATCCCATTGCTCGCCGGTCATTCCCGGGAAGGGTGCATCCGCCGTGACGCCCGCGTTGCAGACGACGCCGTAGAAGGGACCGGAATCGGCCAACAGCGACTCGAGCACGCCCCGCGTCTCGTCGCGATTCCCGACGTCGAGACGCACACAGGAGGCGCTGCCGCCGTCGGCGACGATGGAGCGGACGACCTCCTGCGCCTCCTGCTCCCGACTGCGATAGCTCAGTACGACTTCGAAGTCGGACTTCGCGATTCGTTCGGCGACGGCTCTGCCGATTCCCCGGCTGCCGCCCGTCACCAGGACTCTACGAGGCATCTCGGGTTCCCGTGCGTTTCGGATCGGCGACGACCCGTGCAAAGAAATACCCCGGCGAGGGCCCGATGATCCACGGGTCGCCGGGGCATGACGATCGACGAGCGACCGGGCTCCGAGGCGGGC
>CAYWGW010000057.1:0-18777 GCA_964457385.1 uncultured Spirochaetaceae bacterium | reverse complement strand
GAAGCCATCCCCCGAGCCCGGCCGGGAGTCGGCTCTCGAAGCTCGTCACGAGCGCCGTGGCGGATCCGAGCACGAGCACCGCGGCGAAGCAAGCCATCAGTACGAAGTTGAGATTCGCGCCCATCCGAAAGCCCGTGTGGAAACCGAGTCCGACGATCGTCGCGGCACCGACCGCGGCGTGCACGAGCCGCCAGCTCGAGAACGAGCCCCATGTGATCCTTGTTGGCCAGCGCTTGCGGAGGGAGAGCAGCAGGGTCGCCGCGGTCATCGCGAGCAGCGTGAACCCGCTGACCTGCTTCCAGAAGGCGTCCCGCCAAAGCGCGTCCCAGCCTGGCGTCGACTCGAAGGAGTCCGCCATCGGCACGGGCGCGAGCCAGCATGCGACGGCCATCAGGAAGAGTGCCCCGAGTGCGGCAACCGCGAGGCCCGCTCCCGACGCCTTCCGAGTCGCCCCCTCGCGCTCGCCCGCGAGCTCTTCGACGAGGGGCCGGCAGGAGCCGCAGACCGAGCCTGCGCCGGTCGCCTGGCAGAGCGCGGAGCTCTGTTGGGCCCCACTCGCCTGCGCGTTCCGCAGGGCGCCACAGCTGACGCCCGTACAGACGCACACGACGGTGTCGTCGGACCAGGACGCGATGGGCCGATGGCCGGCCACGCGCGAGAGTCGTCCGGTCTTTACGAAGCGCCTGCGCTGGCGTGCAAAGAGACGCGCGCGCCTCGCGATGTGCTCCTGGAGGGTGGGCAGATCGTCGGTCGAGCCCACGGCGATGGCTCCGACCACGCGGCCTTCTCGCAGGACGACCCTTCGGTACTCGTCGGGCGTCGCCCAGTCGAGGCTCTCGACACCGATCCCCTCTGCGAGGGACTCCCCGACGGCACCGACGTCGATCGTGTCGATCTTCAGGCGAGCGGAAGGAGTGACGCCTTCGAAGGACTCGGCCTGACCCGCGAAGCGCGCGGCGAGCACGTCGGCCATGCCATAGCAGGGCGCCACGAATCCCGGCGTCTCGCCCCGATGTCGCGCGCATTCACCGATCGCATGAATGCTCGGATCGGACGTCACCAGTCGATCGTCGACGAGAACGCCGCCCGAACGGTCGCAATCGAGGCCCGCTGAGCGCGCCAGCTCGTCGCGGGGTCGAACTCCGATCGCGACCACCAGCGCCTGCGCCGGGATCCGTTCTCCGCCCTCGAGCTCGACCTCGATCCCATGGTCGACCTCGGCAATGCCGGCGACCCGGGCGTTGAGGCGCAGACCGATGCCCGCGGCCTCGAGCTGTCGCTGCAGGACCGCTGCACCTTCCACGTCGAGCTGCCGCGGAAGCAGGCGCAGCGCCCTCTCCACCACGTCGACCGTACAGCCTCGCCGGCGAAGCGTATGCGCCGCCTCGATCCCCAGCAGGCCCCCGCCCAGCACCACCAGATGCGCGCCCGGCACGGCGAGACCGGCGATCCGCTCGACGTCGTCCACGGTCCGGTAGGTCAAGGCCCCGTCGACCTCTGCACCGGGGATCGGCGGGACGACGGGCTGGCTACCTGTTGCGAGGACCAATTGATCGTAGGCGATCTCGTGTCCCGAGTCGGTTCGCACCACGCGGCGCTCGGGCTCGATCGCGAGCACCGGATCCTTCGAGCGGACCTCGATCCCGTGGCTCGCATACCAGCTCTCGTCCCGGAACGAGAGCGAGCGCGGCGACTTCCCGTCGAGCACGGCGGCAAGATGGATCCGGTCGTAGGGAAGCGGAAGCTCTTCGCAGAGCAGGACGATCGAGTAGTCGCAGGCGCGATCCCCGCCGACGAGCCGCTCGATGAAGCGCTGGGCCGCCATGCCGCCGCCGACGACGACCAATCGCTGCGGCGCGCTCGACGAGCGGGGCCGCAGGACCTCCGCCCGCGCGCCGCGTCGCCTTTCGGCGACCGAGAGAGGGACCAGGCGCGAGATGAGTCCGAAGGCTCCCCTCTTCCCCCGATCGACCGGCTTCGGCTGTCTCGCCTCGGCAGCGTCCACCGCCCGCGCCCCTAACTGGCCGCCTGAATCATCACGGAAGCCAGCGCGCCGTAGGTCTTGGCCCAGGCCGCTCGAGCCTCTTCGGTGAAAGCGTCGCCGAGCGCGACCGCGAGCGTGCCGATCAGCACGTCGCCGACCACCGGATAATGCTCGGGCTCGGCCCCGAAGGCCGCATGGGCGGCCCCGAGCTTCTCGAGGGCAGGGATGATCTTCTCCACGTCGTGCATGTTGTTCACGGCGATGCCGATCATCTGCATCAGCTTGCGTCCCTGCTCGTCCATGTCTCCCTTGAAGAGCGGCTTCACCTCGGGTGCCGCCTCGAACAGACGCCCGTAGAAGAGTGCCGCCGCCGCCCCCGGATCCGCCGCGACCGGCTGCCAGGTGTCGCGAACGATCGCGATCTCGCTCTCTGTGAACATGCTTCTTCGTCCTTCTCGTTCGTCGTTGCGTCTTCCCGGGTCGCCCGGATCCCCGCGATCCAGACCGCCATGTGCTGCGAGCCCGGGAAAGAAAAAGGGCGTCCGAGCCGAGTCGATCTCGGCCAGGACGCCCTTGTCCAGGATTCCACGCTTGCTCTCGAACGGATCTCCGTTGACCCGGATCGAATGATTTCCTCGGGCTGCTTCAAGAACCGGGCCATCTCTCGAGGCGCTGCGGATCCCGGATACGCCGGCCCATCATGGTCGAACGAGGCCCAGCCGCGTTCAGGACGACCCAGTCGGTCGACCGATCGCCCGTCGCTCGCTCCGAATCCGGCGGGTGGCTGACCGCGCAATGAGCATGCCGTGCAGCCCGGATGGGCAGCCGCGGCCCATGGCGCCCGCCGCCATCCGATCGCGTGGACTTCCGGGCGAGAGCTCGTCGACACGAATCGATCGATGCCGCACGACCTCTTCGATCGGCACCGCCAGCCCGGTCAAAAAGCGATCTGCCGGGGTAGCGTCGGCCTCGGAACTCAGCGGTCGGATGATCTGCCGCCAGGTCGACATCGGGGAGTCGAGTAGCGGGGGGAGGCATCCCTTCAGGCCCTCCCGACTTCAAGATGAAGCGCCAGTCCGCGCGCCGGATGATGACGAGGTGAACATCGTCGTCGAAGAAGTCGGAGGGGATGGGAGGGGGTAAGACGTTCGAGCGGGATATCCCTCACCGCCGCGAAGAACGATTCCGGCAAGCTGGCTCAGAATGGGGGCGAATCACATCATTCCGAGCCAGCTGGTTCGTCATGACGGCGACCTCGGCGGTGACCGCGGCGATTCCCTACGAGACCATGTCGACCACGATCTCGACCATGCCCGGCTGGCTCGGCGGGGGCAGCCTGCTGCTGCCGCTGGGCCGCCGCAATGACGGCACGAAGCTGCTCCTCAAGCGAGCTCGATCCGACTCGGCACCGATGGGCGCCAGGCGCTAGCTTCCATGGCGGACCGGGGCGAAACACTCTGCCCTCTTCACGACACGCCGAGCGACGCGCCCGAGGCAGCCTTCCTCATCACTTCGCCCGGCCTTCAGCACCCGACCGCCACCCCGAGCCCGACCGTCACCCCGACCTCCCACCTGGACCAGGAACGACATGAACTTCGAGCATCTCTCGATCGTGAGCGTGCGCCACGTGGACGCGCCGCAGGTGGTCACCTCCTCCGAGATCCAGGCCGAGCTCTCCGAGACGATGGAGCGGCTGGGTCTTCCGGCGAACCTGCTCGAAGGGATCGCGGGTATCCATGAGCGCCGTTTCTGGAACGAGCAGACCGAACCCAGTGATGCGGCGACGATGGCGGCCGAGGTCGCCCTCGAGGACGCGGACCTCGACCGGGGACGCCTCGGCATCCTGATCAACACCTCCGTGTGTCGAGATTTCATCGAGCCGTCGACGGCCTGCCTGGTGCACGGGAACCTCAAGCTGGCCGATACCTGCATGAACCTGGACGTCGGCAACGCTTGCCTCGCCTTCCTGAACGGAATGGAGATCGTGGGCAACATGATCGAGCGTGGACAGATCGACTACGGCATGGTCGTCGATGGCGAGTCGAGCCGCTTCCTGACCGAGTCGACGATCGCACGGTTGAAGCGACCCGAGACCGACATGAAGACCTTCCGCGAGGAGTTCGCATCGCTCACGACCGGCTCGGGCGCCGTCGCCATGATCCTGGGCCGTTCGGATCTCGCGCCCGATGGCCATCGTTTCCGCGGAACCTACAGCCGTGCGGCGACCGAGCACAATCGGCTCTGCCTCGGGCAGGTCGATCGGGGCGTGACCGACACCAAGGGCCTGCTCGTCGCGGGCGTCGCCCTCTCGAAGGAGACCTGGGCGGGGGCCCAGGAGCACCTCGGCTTCGGCGAGGACGAGGTCGACGAGTACTGCATCCACCAGGTGAGCCAGCGCCATGCCGAGCAGCTGGCCCAGAATCTCGAGATCGATCTCGAGAAGGCGCTGCTGATCGTCGATCGCTTCGGCAACATCGGCCCGGCCTCGGTTCCGATCGTGCTCTCGAAGGCGGCCGACCTCGGACGCATCGGGCAGGGGGATCGGGTCGTCCTCGCGGGCATCGGGAGCGGCTTGAACTGCACGGTCGGCGAAGTCATCTGGTGAGTCCGGCGTCCTCTGCCTCCCGGCCGCGAGTGTCCTGCGCGCTCTATCCCTTCGACAGCCATTTCTTCGATCGTGATGGCCTCCGCTACCACTTCCTCGATGAGGGCGCGGGACCGCCCATCGTGATGCTCCACGGCAACCCGACCTGGTCCTTCTACTACCGCGATCTGGTCCGGTCCCTGAGATCCGATCACCGGGTACTCGTTCCCGATCACATCGGCTGTGGCTATTCGGACAAGCCCGATGACAGCCGCTATCGGTACACGCTCTCCCAGCGCATTGCCGACCTCGAGGCCTTCCTGGACCACCTGGAGCTCGAAGAGCCGATCACGCTGGTCGCTCACGATTGGGGCGGCATGATCGCGATGGGCTGGGCCGTCCGACACCCTGAACGCGTGGGTCGCATCGTGCTGATGAACACGGCCGCCTTCCACCTTCCGGACGACATGAAGATGCCCCTCGCGCTCTCTTTCGTGCGCAACACGCGGCTCGCGACCTGGCTGGTCCGTCATCTCAACCTCTTCTGCCGCGGGGCGGTCTGGCTGGCGCCCGCGCGGCGGATGCCCAGGGCAGTGCGGGACGCCTACTGCGCGCCCTACGACACGCCGGACCACCGCATCGCGACGCTTCGCTTCGTGCAGGACATTCCGCTCGCAGCCGGCGATGCCGCCTATGACAGCGTCAGCGGAATCGAGAAGGCGCTCCCGCTCTTCCGCCACACGCCTGTCCTCCTGCTCTGGGGCGAGAAGGACTTCGTCTTCAAGCCGAAGGTCCTCGAAATCTTCGAACGGATCTGGCCCCACGCCGAGTCGCACCGCTTCCCTCTGGCCGGTCACTACGTCCTGGAAGACGCGGCCGAAGCGATCCCGCCCATCCTCCGCGACTTCCTCGCACGGCATCCCCTGTAGCGAGGTACGGCGATGAACATCGCGCGGCTGGTACTCGAACAAGCACGAAGCGCGCCCGACGAGATCGCGATCCGCTATCCGTCGGGCCGCGATGCGCACGGACGGATCCGCCATGGCGAGGCTCGCAACCGGGACCTCGACCGCGCCAGCGACCGGATCGCCCACGCTCTCGAGGCCGTCGGAATCGTACGAGGTACGCGCACGGTGCTGATGGTGCCGCCGGGCCTCGAGTTCTTCACGCTCATGCTGGGCCTCTTCAAGATCGGCGCCATCCCGGTGCTGGTCGATCCGGGCATCGGGCCCCGGCGTCTGCGGCGTTGCCTGCGCGAGGTCGAGCCGGAGGGCTTCATCGGATCGCTGCGCGCGCAGGCCGCGCGCATCGCATTGGGATGGGGACGTCGGACGATCCGCGTGAGCGTGGCGTCGGGTCGATGGCCGTTCCCGACAGGCTTGCTTCCGTCTCTCTCCCTCGACGCGCTGTGCAAAGGGGCGAGCGGCGCTCCCTACCCGGTGGCCGCGATGGAGGACACGGACGAGGCGGCGATCCTGTTCACGAGCGGCAGCACCGGACCGCCCAAGGGCGTCGTCTACCGACACGGCAACTTCGCGGCACAGATCGCCGCGCTCCGGGAGCTGGGCAGGATCGCAAAGGGCGAGGTCGATCTGTCGACCTTCGCCCCCTTCGCGCTCTTCGATCCCGCACTCGGCATGACCGCCGTGATCCCCGAGATGAATCCGACCCGGCCGGGCTCGGTCGACCCACGCCGCATCCTCGAGCCCGCCGAGACCTTCGGAGCGACGAATCTCTTCGGCTCGCCTGCGCTGCTCGACACCGTCGGGCGCTACGGGGCCGAGCACCACGTGAAGCTCTCGACCCTGCGGCGCGTGGTATCGGCGGGCGCTCCGGTTGCCGCCTCCGTGATGGCCCGATTCCTGGAGATGCTGCCAGAGGGCGCCGAGGTGCTGACGCCTTACGGTGCGACCGAATGCCTGCCCGTCTCGTGCATCTCGAGCCGGGAGGTGCTCGCCGAGACTGCCATCCGAACGGCCGCAGGGGCAGGCATCTGCGTCGGCTCTCCGGTTCCGTCGATGGACGTGCGGATCCTCGCCATCGACGACAGGCGGATCGAGAGCTGGGATCCGGCTCTCGAGCTGCCATGCGGCGAGATCGGTGAGATCACGGTGCGCGGACCCCAGACGACGACCGCCTACTACAATCGACCCGACGCGACGGCGCTCGCCAAGATCCGCGATCCCGACGGCAGTCTCTGGCATCGCATGGGCGATGTCGGCTACCTCGATGCGCGCGGACGACTCTGGTACTGCGGCCGCAAGGCGGATCGCGTGCGAACCGCGAGCGGGACGCTCTACAGCATCCCGTGCGAAGCCATCTTCGACTCCCACCCGAAAGTGCGTCGCAGCGCGCTGGTCGGCGTACCCGGGACCGGTGGGGAGTCGATCCCCGTGCTCTGCGTCGAGCTGGCTTCGAACGTCCGCCGCCGTTCGCGGGCCGAGATCGAGGTCGAGCTGCTCGCTCTCGCGGCAAGACACGATACGACCCGCGCCATCGAACGCATCCTCTACCATCGGCGCTTTCCAGTCGACATCCGCCATAACGCGAAGATCGATCGACCCGAGCTCGCTCGCTGGGCGGCTCGAAGACGACGAAGAGGTCGTCGGCTCGGCCTCCGCCTCCGGAGCACGACCTCGATATGAAGGCATTGGTCACGGGCGGCTCGGGCTTTCTCGGCAATGCGATCGTGCGACGCCTGCTCGCCCGCGGCGACGAGCCTCGCAGCCTCTCGCGCGGCCTGCATCCAGAGCCCGAAGCCCTCGACATCGAGAGGCTGCGTGGCGACGTCGCCGACGAGGAAGTCGTCTCGCGCGCCGCCGCGGGCTGCGACATCGTCTTCCATACGGCTGCGCGTATCGGCGGCTTCGGGCCCCGTGCCGAGTACTGGCGCACGAACGTACAGGGCACGGCCAACGTGATCGCCGCCTGCATCCGTCAAGGCGTGCCCCGACTCGTGCATACCAGCACACCGAGTGTCGTGCATGGCGGAGACGACATCGAGGGCGGTGACGAGACGCTGCCTCATGCCGCGCGCTTCGAGGCCGCCTATCCCGAGACCAAGGCGGCAGCCGAGCGGTTGGTGCTCGCCGCCAATGGTCCGGGTCTCTCGACGGTCGCGCTCCGTCCGCATCTCGTCTGGGGGCCGGGCGACAGCCAGCTCGTCCCGCGCCTGCTCGAGCGCGCCCGCAGTGGCCGGCTCCGTCTCGTCGGAAGCGGACGCAAGCTCGTCGACGCGACCTACATCGACAACGCCGTCGATGCTCATCTGCTCGCTGCCGACCGGCTGGCGCCGGATGCCGCCTGCGCGGGACGCGCCTACTTCATAGCCCAGGGCGAGCCGGCGCCCGCTCACGAGCTGATCGATGGCGTGCTGGCCGCTGCCGGCCTGCCGCCCGTGACGCGCCGGATTCCGATGCGCGCCGCCTGGCTGGCGGGCGCTCTCGCCGAGATCGCCTATCACGTCCTCGGTCGTACAGAGGAGCCACCGATCACCCGATTCGGAGCGCGCCAGCTCGGCACTGCCCATTGGTACGACCTCGGCGCCGCGCGACGGGATCTCGGCTACGCGCCCACGGTCTCGACGGCCGAAGGCCTTCGCAGGCTCGCGGCCCATCTCGCCGAGCAGGAACGGAAGCAAGGGGAGAGGAGCACACGCGCCCCGAGCAGGACATCAGGCGGCGAGGCGAGGGGCACATGACCCTCGTCGAGGATCGACTTCCGCTGGGCTTCCTCTCGCGTCGCATCCACCTCGTGACGGGCAAGGGCGGCGTCGGGCGCACCACCGTCGCCGCCGCCCTGGCTGAAGCCGCGGCCCGCCAGGGAAAGCGCGTGCTGCTGACGCAGATCGGGGATCCGGAGGGCGGCTACTCGCCGATCGGACGCAAATTCGGCCGGGACACGCTGACGCCGGATCCGGAGCCGCTCGGGCCGCCGGGACTGCAAGGCTGTCATGTCTGGGCAACCCGCGGCCACGAGCTCTTCGCGCAGCACGTCGTGCCGGCCGGGCCGCTGATCCGGACAGCGCTCCGTTCGAGGACGCTGCGCAAGTTCGTCGCGGCCGTGCCGTCGCTCTACGAGCTCGGTCTCTTCTTCCATCTGCTCACGCTGCTGCAGGCCGAGAACGATCGAGGCGAGCCCGAGCACGAGATCATCGTGGCCGACATGCCAGCCACGGGTCAGACGCTCGCCCTCACGAGCCTGCCCCGGATCCTGCTCGATGCCCTGCCGGACGGTCCGATTCCGCGTTTCATGCGCCAGGGGCAGGCCTACCTGAACGATCCCGACAGGGGACTCGCCTGGGTCGTGACGCTGCCCGAGCCCCTTCCCGTGACGGAGGCCCTCGAGCTGATCGACGGCCTGCGGGCCACCGACGTCTCCCCCGGTGGCGTGATCCTCAATCGCTTTCCCCACGATCCTTTCGACCCCGCCGAACGACGCGCTCTCGAGGGCTTCCTTCGCGAGCGACCGATGCATGGCGAGCTCGGCTTCCGACGGATCGGGGCGGCCGAGGCGACCCGGGCCCGTCTCGAGTCCGAGACCGACCTTCCGATCCTCGCGCTTCCCGATCTCGGGGACGCCATGACCCCAGCCGATCACAACGAATTGTACGAGCGGCTCGCCCGCGCGATGACATCCGAATGACTGACGAAGCACCCGAACGGATCGTGCGCGAGAAGCGCGTCCTCGTCGTCTGCGGCGCCGGCGGCGTCGGCAAGACGACGACGGCCGCCTCGATCGCCCTGGCGGCCGCGCGTTCCGGCCGACGCGTGCTCGTCATCACGATCGATCCAAGCAAGCGCCTCGCCCAGACCCTCGGCGTCTCGCCGGACGAGCCCGAGCCCCGGGCGCTCGATGCCACGCGCCAGCGTGCGCTCGGCATCACGCCGCCCGGCAGTCTCTCTGCCTGGATGCTCGATCCAAAGGCCGTCTCGGACCGGACCGTGCGCCGCCTCTCGCCGGATCCCGCGACCACCGATCGACTCCTCCGCAACCGCGTCTACCGCAACGCCACGTCGATGATCGCAGGCATGCAGGAGTACATGGCCGTCGAAGCGCTTCACGAGTTCGTGCGGGATGACCGTTATGACCTGGTCGTGCTCGACACGCCGCCGTCGCGTGACGCCCTGCGCTTTCTCGAGGCGCCCTCCCGCGCGACGGCCTTCTTCGATCGCCGCGTGCTGCGCTTCTTCGTGCCCGCATCCGGAGGCCGCATCCGACAGGCCGCAGCCCGAGTGTTCGAGAGGCTGCTCGATCTCGCATTCGGCGAGCGCACGCGGCGCGAGATGCAGCAGTTCTTCGGGCTCTTCGAGCACGTCCTCAGCTACCTCAGCCGCAGCCAGGGCGAGATGCAACGATTTTTCGGCGGCCCCGGAATCGCCTTCGTGCTGGTGAGCTCGCCTTCTCCCGAGTCTCTCGAGGAGGCACGTTATTTCGAGCAGAAGACCCGATCGCTCTCGCTCCCGCTCGCGGGCCATATCCTGAATCGGAGCCTCGCCTGGCGGCTCGGCCAGCCGATTCCAACGGAGATCGAGCTGCCGCAGACGGCCCCGCCATCGCTCCGGAGCGCGCTCGCCAAGCTGGCCCCGCTGGCCGTCGCCGAGGCCCGCCTGGCTGGGCACCATGAGGAGATCCGCAGGGGGCTGATGGCGAGGTCGCCGGAACAGTTCGCGCTGGCCCTGCCCGAGCTGGTGGGGGGCGCCTTCGATCTGTCGTCCCTGATCGCTCTCGCCGAGGCCTTCGAAGCCACGTCGGCCGGGCGGCATCCGCCGGACGGCACCGGCGCTGAGGTCGCGCGAAACAGGCTAGACGGGCCTGGGGTAAACCCTGGGCGAGACGGGCTCGAGGGTCCGTAGTTGATTCCGCGTCCCGCCAGCACCTCCTCAAACGCCGCTTCAATACCGTCGGATCCGCCGGGCATCACCGTCCAGGGTCGCAAACGCTCGCGGGATGCTTCGCCTTCGCATTTCGCCGTCGTGCTCTGCGCTCCGAGTCGGGTGTGCGGGGTCGCACCGAGAGCATACTCCTTCGCGACTCACCTCAGGGCCCGGACTGCCTGCCGCGCCCGCGCCCCAAGCGGGCGCCCAACCCAAAAAGCGCCCCCAGAAGCAAGAGCAATCCGGGTGTGCCGAGGGTCGGAACCGCAGGAGGCGAGTCTGGCACGTTGGGATCGGTGCCCACCGCGACTTCGTCTCCGTCGTCGACGCCGTCCCCGTCCGTATCGACCACCAGCGGATCACTGCCCGTATTCGTGGGGCTCACGTAGACCCCGGTGTCGGTCTCGACCACATCAAGCAGAGTGTCGTTGTCATCATCGAGATCCAGGACCAGGCCGAGATTGGCCCGGCACCCCGGGCCACACCCTGGCGCGATCTGGTCCGGCATGCCGTCGCCGTCGGTATCCCTTCGCGCGCCAGCGCGGTAGGGGAAATCGTCCTCCGCATCGGGCGTACCGTCGAAGTCGGAGTCGAGTCCCGGCACTTCGCATAGGTCGCCGATGCCGTTCGTGTCCGCATCCGTCTGCGCCGGGTTGGGAAACTGCGGACAGTTGTCGTCCGCGTTCGCCACACCGTCATTGTCGAAATCGGGATCACAGGTATTCCCGATTCCATCGAAGTCGAAATCGAATTGGTCCGGATTGGCGACACCGAGGCAATTATCGCTCGCGTCCAGGACGCCGTCGTCGTCCTGATCGTCATCACACTCCGCACCGACGCCATCTCCGTCAAAGTCGACCTGGCTGGGGTTTGGGTCGTTTGGACAATTGTCCGCAGGATCATCGACCCCGTCATTATCCGCATCAAAGTCGCAGGGATTCCCCACGCCATCCCCATCGATGTCACGCTGCAAGGGATTGACCACGAAAGGGCAATTGTCGGTCCGATTCGGGAAGGGATCGCCGTCTATGTTGGGATCGCACTCATCGCCGAGGCCATCTCCGTCGAGATCCGGCTGAACGAACCCCTGGCCGATCACCAACCCGCCACTCGGAACAAAGGGACACAGGTCGATGACGTCGCCCAGGCCGTCGTTATCATCGTTCAAATCACAGAGATCCCCCGCCCCGTCTCCGTCGTTGTCTGCCTGGTCCGGGTTGGGGGTGTCGTCGCAATTGTCCCGAATGTCGAAAATCCCATCGCCATCGGTATCGGTCGTCTGTGCGAGTTCGAGTTTCGCGAACACGCTGTAATGCCCGGTTGCCGCCCAATGCTCGACGAGTGGCTTCGTCTTGAAGGGAATCGCCGAGGTCTGCGCCTGATCGAAGAATTGCGGCGCCGGCAGGCTGCCGAACACCTGGTCGAGTCCCGCATCGAGGTCGGCCGCAAAGAGCGAAATGACATCATTCGCGAGCGCAGGGCCGCACGGGTTCGGGTTGAGGGAGTCGAAGACCTCGTGCAGGGGACAGCCTTCGAAAGAAATCGACTTGAAGAGGCCGAGCCAGCCTGGACCGCTCCTGGTCGTCACGAGGAACGGGTCCTGCTCGACCGACGAGAAGGCGAAATCGACTTTCCCGCCCATCTGATCGACGAGCATACGGAGCCAGACTTTGCCGAACTCGTCCGTGATCGTCAGGCGGAGATGGGTCACGAACCAACCGAGCGGAGCCGTCGGGGTTCCCCAGTCCGGAGGCATCCAGGTGAAGGGCGTGATCACGGGTTCGAGCTTGATCTGGAGTCGGCTCTTGCTGATCTCCGCGAAAAGCGGGTTCCAATCGGCAAGGGTCTCGCCGTCCATCGGCACGGGCGTAGCGGGCGGTGTCCCCGGCGGTGGTGCCATCCCGAGTTCCGCGTAGGTGGGCGCTGCCACGAGTTCGAAGAGGGGTTCTGTCTGGACGGCGAGCAAGCGATTCAAATAACGCGTCGTGATGGTCTGATGGACGTCGTAGGCGTTACCGCCCGGCGTCAAACCGCCGTCGTGCGTCACTACGAACGGGACGCTGTTGTCGTAGAGCTGCGGCGCGGGCGGCGGCGTCGGCGGCAGATGCGAGATCGTAATCGACTGCTGCAGCGTGAGTCCATTCGCGGGATGCGTCTCTGAATCGAGGAATGCCAGTTCGCTGTCGTAGCCCGCAAAGCCCGCTTCGCCCGTGTTGAAGGGGAAGAGCAGGTCTTCGAGAAGATCATCCTGCCCCTTTCCGCCCAGCGGAGTCTGCCACGCACCTTCGAGGATCGTGATCATATCGGGATAGAACCGGGTCAGAAGCTGCTCGGCCTCGCTCTCGAGGGTGAGACTGAAATCCGTGTCGGTACAGATGCTCGTGGGCAGCGAGGTATCGACTTCCCTCAGCATCAGCGTGTTGTTCCCATCATCGCTGATGTCGAGGTACTCGTCATTTGCGTTGTCGATCGCAACACCGAGGGGCTCTGGGTTCTCCGTGAAGGGGAGACTCGGGATGTCAGGATCGCAGGTCGAACAGGCCTCCGCGGCGGTGATTTCTGCGTTTCGACAGGTAATGACGTCGACCAGCGCTGGGATCGAATCCACGTCATTGCGCTCGATCGTCTCCCTCGGTCGAGCAGGCACGCAAGGCTGCGTGCCCTCCGTGTACTCGATCGTGAAATCGTCGAGGCGTACGTCGGCGAGCCCCTTGAGGCCTTCAAAGATCACATCGGATTCAATCGTGTCGGGCAGCGTGTCGGAGATCGCCAGATCGATGAATGCGAGGCGTTCAACATCCTCGTCGAGCAGCGTGGCTTCGATCCCCTCGATGCAGATCTGAAAATCGTTCTGGCGTGGGATTTCCTGGACACAGATCAGGTCTTTTGCCGCGCAGGCGCCGGCGCAGATACCCGCAGCGATGAGGCTCGAAGTGCAAAACGAGGCGGTCGGGTTCGAGCAGAGCTCATCGAGGAAGGTGTAGGAACCGAACTGCAAATAGGCCTCTGACAAGGCACGGTCCCAGGCCTGAGTCTCGCGAAACTCGGGAATCTCGTCGAAAGGAATACAGACGCGCGACGAGAGATCTGCCGTCCTCACAGGATCGATTTCGTCGAGCTCGATTTCCATCTGGTCGTTCAGAGCCTCGAGCGACGGGTAAGGCAGGGGCTCCGTATGCGTTGTCTCGAGTCGATCGAATCCGGAGGGCGAAAGCTGCAGCACGAGCGGATCATCCAGCACGGGCGTGTTGGCTTCGCGTGAGATGAACCGGCCGTCGAGCACGGTCACCCGATCGATATCGACGACTTCGCCCGTCGTCACGTCGACGAGTTCGGCCACGAGCGGCGCCACGGGAACGAGTGGATCCGCAAAATAGGCACCCAGTCGAACCTGTCCCCAGCTCGTCGGGAAGATTCCCGTCCCAAACCAGGGCGGCTCGCCCGCCAGGGCGATCGCGACGCTCGTGGTCGCACGAATCAGTGGAACGGGCGCGGTCTCGAGTACGCCCGCCGGCGTGAAGGGCGAGCTCGAGACACGCAGGCTGTAGTCCAGGAGAGTCTTGTCCGCAGGGATCCCCACGGCCACGCCCGCGGTCACAAGCCCGTTCACATCGAACATACCCGGCGGAATCACCATTCCGTCCACCGCCTGGAGACTCCCGCCACCCGTACTACCGATCGTGGTGATCCGGATCCCGGGATCACACGCGTCTCCCTTGCCGTCGAGGTCGGTGTCTTCCTGGCCGGGATCCCGGTGGTTGGGGCAGATGTCGGAACTGTTCCCGATTCCGTCACAGTCCGTATCGTTGGGATCGCCGGTGATGAGGTTCGGGCAGTTGGCATCGCAGATATCGCCTACGCCGTCGCCATCGACGTCGCCCTGGAGCGCATTCGAATCGAACGGGCAATTGTCGAGGATGTTGAGGATGCCGTCGCCGTCACTGTCGGTGGCACCCACCTGAGCGTGAGCGCTGGACGCAGCCAGCCAGAGCAGCAGGGCAAGGAGAGCCACAAGAGCAAGCTCCAAGGGCCGAAGACTCGCGCGAGAAGAGCGGGCCGAGCTCCGATCCGAGGCGCCTTGGCCCTGAAGAGACTGCGGAGTGTCCTTTGCCGAGGCACGAGTCGAGCCTGCGGGCCGGAAATGAGCGAACGGTCGCATCGGGGCGCATCCTCACCTTAAAAGTGATTTATTGATCACTTATAATAGGGGTAGTTCTAGCCCAGATTTCGCAATAAAACAGAGGTGGACAGAAAATTTCGCCTGCCACAGATTCCTGGTTGGGGGGCGCTCGGCTCGACGAGGGCGGATCAAATCCGCCGGCTTTCTCTGCCTGTCTATCTCCCAGGCGCAATCTTCCGTCCGCGTCTGAAAATGAGCGCCCCTGCGCCGACCAATCCCAGCGGGGAAAAGCGATGCCTGATTCAGAACAGTCCCCGGCCCCCTCTCCGCCCGATCCGGACGGGAAAAACGACGACAGACCCGAGAGTAAAGGGGAGCGTCGGCGGCGCGCGATCATCGAGGCCGCGGAGCGATGTTTCGGCCGCGATGGCTTCTGGATCGCAACGACAGCCGAGATCGCGAAGGCCGCCGGGGTTACTCAGCCTGCGCTCTATCGCTACTTCCCGACGAAGCAAGCGCTCTTCGTGGAGGCGCTTGCCCTGCGCCAGGCGGAGATCGGGCAAGCCCTGGCGGCGGCGCTGCGCACACCGGGGACGGCGCGCAGCCGGATCGAGCGCATCAGCGAAGCGACGCTCGGACTCGTTCGCCGCTACCCCGACATGGCGAAGCTCAGACTCCAGGCAATCGTGGTCGCAGCGCACGACCCGATCGTCCGGGACGCGGTTCGCGGAACGATGGACCAGCTATTAAGCAGCCATCGCGCCTTGATCGATGCTGCTAAAGCCGATGGTTCCCTGCCCGCTTCGGTCGATAGTGAAGTGCTCGCTGCAACGATCTCGGCCTACGCAACACAGGTATACGTCGCGATGGTTCTGGATCATCCGGTCAAAGAGATCGCGGAACGGGCGCTACCGAGCCTTCTTCGCATGATTGACGACTCTCGCCCCAGGAGAGTCGAGACCCCCGCGCCCTGACGCGTAGAGCCGCTTGCGAACCCAGGTCCTCTCAACGCACTCCGGTAGGGCCGACTTCGACGGCGGGAAGGTCTTCGTGTTCGTGCATCGTCCCCCGTCTCATTTGACACGCTCTGACCCGGAAAACCCCTCCGGTTTCGGCCGCGGCCAGGCGGCCAGGTTGACCTCGCTGCCGAGGCTTTCGGCCCGCTTCTCTGTGGGCGTCATCCAGTCGAGCGCCTCGTGGCGGATAAGCGATTCAAGGCCTGTTTTCGTCACCGCCGACAGGACCGTTTCTGACACGTCAGACTGTAGTACCGAGATAGATATGACCGGTTTCTCCGAAGTAGAAACGTCCGCTTTTTCCATCCGCCCGCGACACCCCCGCGCGCAGCTCAGCGTCCAGCCGCAGCTGAAAACTGCCGCCCAGCGTCCGAAAACGGAGCCCTTCGGTAATCCTTTTCATTCAGCGCATTTTGAGCGAGGGCGCCCCCGCCGCACCGTGACCTGGCTGCACTCCGTCCTGCGATTCCTCTCCGGCAGCGCGCGTGACCTGTTGCCGATCGTCGGGGTCATCGCGCTCTTTCAGGCGTTCGTGCTGCGCCAATCGTTGCCCAATCTCGGAAGCGTCCTGATTGGCCTGCCCCTGGTGCTGCTCGGTTGGCTCCTGGCCTTCTCCTTCGCACTCGGCTTCGGGCCCACCGTGGCCGAACCCGCGCTCATCGCGATCGCGGAGGAGGCGTCGGAGATTGCAGCACATGCGGGCGTCGTTCTCGACGATCCGGCGTCGCGAAGCCGCTACGCACTCGGCCTCAGAATGACGGTCGCGCTGGCAGTTGGTGCTGCTCTGGTGATCGGCGTGGCTCGGATCGTCATGGGCTGGCCCATCCACATCATGATCGCCGGCGGCTACCTGCTCGTAGTCTTCATGACGGCTTTCGCGCCCGAAGAGATCATCGCCATCGCCTACGACCCGGGTGGCGTGACGACCTCGACGATCACCGTGCCGCTCGTGACCGCGCTCGGCGTGGGCCTCGCCTCCTCGATCAAGAGTCGCGATCCCGTCCTGGATGGTTTCGGACTGATCGCCTTCGCATCCCTGACTCCGATCATGTTCGTGCTCCTCTACGGAATGGTGATCTGAGGGCGTTCCTGGTCGATGTGCTCAACGTCGTCGGCGGGACGATTCGCGATGTGCTGCCGATCGTCGAGGGCATCGCCACGGTCACCGAGGCGATCCGTCTGATGAGGCAGAAGCAGACCCACTTCCTCATCGTCGCGAAGCGCCACGAAGAGGACGAGTTCGGCATCGTGATGATCCGCGACATCGCCGAGCACGTGCTGTCACCGCTCCGATCTCCCGATCGCAAAACGTCTGCGAGATCATGTCCAAGCCCGTGCTCTCTGCGTGAAGCCGTCGATGGACATCCGCTACTGCGCACGGATGTTCAGGGGTTTCGGGATCTCGACCGCGCCCGTGATCGAGGGCTGCGAGATCAAGGGCATCGTCGCGTACGACCAGCTCGTGATGAAGGGCTTTGCACCACGGGACTGAAGGGTGGGCTTCGCTTGCAAGAGGGTGGTGTCGCACAGAGCGTGTCGTGGGAGGTGGAGCCTGCTCTCCCGGCTCTGCTCCCCTCAATCCCCCTGCGACATCGGCACCAGGTAGAGCATGCCCGGAAAGGGCGGCTCCGACTGCTGCACCGTCGCGCGGAACTGCCGCACCAGCTCGCCCATCTTCGTCATGCGGTAGTACCAGCTCTCCGAGGCCCGGGCCGCGGGGACGTGATCGGACAGCCCGAGCGCGGCCTCTTCGTAGTAGGCGCGGATGTCCATCAACACGGTGGTCGGATCGTTCCCGGGAAACTCGACCTCGTTCCAGGGCTTGCCCTCGACGACTTCGACGAAGGCTCGGATCGCGGCGGGGATTCCGTCGGCCTCGACGATGCGTCCGACCTGGGTCCTCCCGATCCGCTCGACGCCCCGGTCGTAGGCGGGCCGCAGGCCGCGCGCCTCGGAGACGGCCGCGGGCACATTCGGATCGAGTCGCGGCGGGATCGGACAGGAGAGCGGCTGATCGGCCTCGTCCTCGATGACCTCGTCGAAGCGATCGATCCGCGATCCCTCACGATGGGGCAGCATCGCGAAGGCCGCGTCGAGCACCCGGCGCTGGAAGGCCGGATCGAGCGGACGACCGAGCGGGCGGCCCAGCGGAAACTCGCAGTCGAGGCCTCGGGGTGGCCCGATCTGCTCCGCCTGCTGGCGATTCGCGAGCAGCGAGACGGTGGCGATTCCGGAGGCCTCGAGCGCCCTGGCGAGCGTACACACGGTACGCGTGCAGAGCGGTCAGACGGGGGTCAGCAGCGCGACGTCGACCCCGTCGCCGCGGAGCTCCGCCGCCAGTCGGGGGCCGGTATCGAGCAGGAAGGTCGAGAGCTCGAAGGTCGAGCCGATGAATGACGCATGACGCGGTGCCAGCCGGCCGATCGCACCCTCCTGCTCCATCTCGCGCAACCGGTCGATCGGATAGACGACGTTGCGGTCCAGGGCGAAGCCCGAGCGATCGAAGTTCGTACTGTTATGCGCCATCAGGAGATCGTCGTCGTCGCGATCGAAGAGACGGTACTCGTGGGTCTGGTCCTCCCACGGCTCACCGGGATGGGCCAGCGCGGCGGTGGTCACCATCGCCACGGTCGCCTCGCGCAGCGGCGGCGCCGCCACCATCTCGACGGGCGGAAAGTCGATGCCGACGGGCAGCGAACCGACCCGGGCTCGCATGTCTCGATCTGCACTCATCTCGATTCCCTCGTCATCGCTCTCTTCTCATCTCGTACTTCCCATCTGGTTCTTCACCGCTTTGCTCATCATCGCCGAGTCGCGATGTTCCCGTTCCTTGCAACGTCGCTCACCGTCGAGAAACCGCCGCAAGTCTATCCGACCCGACACGAGAAATCCGCATCCGCTTCGATCGGAGGAGTGCAAAGGGGGCGAAGCGAAACATCGGAGAGCGCGTCGAAACGCGCCGTCTTGGAACACCGGCCGTCGGGAGCCTATCTTCAGGACGGAATATGGCGCCAGACGATCCGCCACTCGCCCGCCGAAGGGCCGCTCCATCGAGGAGCCGATCGGCGGAAAGGAGCAGGAGTGCACGCACGCGCGATCCGGACTGCAAGGAAGCCGGGGGGGGAGTCGGGCCGGAGGTTTTTCCCGCGCCCCGGAAGGGCCCTGCTGCTCGCGGCGGGAGCCTTCTTCGGCTGCCA
>CAYWGW010000056.1:2512-18909 GCA_964457385.1 uncultured Spirochaetaceae bacterium | reverse complement strand
ATCGCGTGCGAGCGTACGAACGGCATCCGGCGGTCTACGCACTGCTGGCATCGGGCTGGGAACGGGCTCGCGACGAGGGCCGGATCCCGCCCGCGACCGCGGAGCGGCTCTCCTTCGTATGGGGCGAGGCGGCGGCGATGATCGACACGATCGAAGGACTCGACCAGGGCGTCTATCTGGACCCCATGTATCCGCCGTCCCGTCGACCCTCGGCGTTGCCTCGGCGGGTGTTGCAGGTGCTGCGTGAGCTGATCGACGAGCCGCAGGACCCGGTTCATCTCGTCACTCGCGCCCGGTCCGTGGCGGCGCGGGTGGTCGTGAAGCGGCCGCATCATGCCCCACCCTTGATGCAGGATGTCGGTTTCCGCGTCGAGTCGAAGCTCGTTCGCTTCGACGTGTATCTGAATCCCGAACGCATGGCGCCCAGGCGATGAGCCTGCTCTGGGTCCATGTCCCGGAGCTCGTGGACGAGGCGCACATCGCGCTTCCACCCGAAGAGATCCGGCATGTCGTCTCGCGACGACTTCGGGAGGGAGACGAGCTCATCGCCTTCGATGGCGCCGGCGCGACCGCGACGGGTCGGATCGAACGCCTCTCGAAACGCACGGTGGAAATTCATCTCGGGAGCGTCGAACGGGATCCTCCCCCGCCCATGCGTTTCGGGCTGGCCGCCGCGATTCCGAAGGGGGAGCGCCTGGCGGCGATGCTGCCGATGCTGATCCAGCTCGGGCTCGAGGTCTGGCAGCCGTTGATTCTCGCGGAGTCGGTCGTCCGCAGCCTCGATCCGGAGGGCGCCCGGCTGCAGCGTATCGGGATCGAGAGCTGCAAGGTCGCGCGCCGACCCTGGCGGATGCGGATCCGGCCACCGATCTCCCTCGAAGAGGCTCTGGACGGTCGCATGGGCGAGGCGACGCTCTTCTTCGGAGATCGCCTCGGAGCGCGAGGGGGTCTCGATCCCGCGCCGGCCTGGGTCTTCATCGGACCCGAGGCGGGCTTCAGCGAGGATGAGCGCCGTGCCCTGGCGGCGGCGGGCGCTCAGCCCCGTTGCTTCGGTCCCCACAACCTGCGGATCGAGACGGCGGCGGTCGCAGCGACGGTCCTGGGCCTGCAGGGACACTGCCACCGATGAACCGCGCCTGATCCTCAGCGATCGTCGTCGACCATCGAATCCGCCTGCTCGAGCTGCAGGGCTCCAAGCGTCGCCGCGACGAGATCCTCGGATCCGGGGCATGCTGATCCGCTCGTCTCCTCCTCGCGAAGACGGATGCGGCCAAACCGCTCGGGGAACTTGCCCTGCTTGTCCGCGTAGAACGCGCGGATTCGATCCATGTCCCGCTTGATCTCGCCGCTGGGATGGAAGACCGGCCCGAAGCCGCCGCGCCTTCGCGAGTAGTCGAGGTAGCTGAGCACGATCGGAACCCGGGCCGTCCGCGCGATGTGATAGAAGCCCGACTTCCAATGGTCGACATAGTCCCGGGTCCCCTCGGCAGGGACGACGAGTCCGAGTCGCTCGCGGACTGCGAAGGCATCCACCATGGCGGCGACCACGTTGTGGCTGCGTTCGCGGCGGATGGGAATGCCACCGAGGGCGCGCATGATCCCGCCGAAGGGCGGGTGGAAGAGACTGCTCTTGCCCATCCACGAGATCTCGAGATCGAAGATCCTGGCGAAGGCGAGCAGATAGGGAAAGTCCCAGTTGGTCGTATGGGGCGCCGCGATCAGGACGTATCGGTCGGGCTCGGGCCGCGAACCCTCGGGCTGCCATCCCGTGGCCGCGAGAAAACTCCGGGCGATCGAGCGGCGGAGGCGGCGTCGGGGCATGGCGGCAGGGTAGCGCTCCGACCCCGCCATGCTCGTCGCGGCCGCTGGCCCTTCCGCCGCGGTCGAGTACGCTCGCCGATCCCGACTGGCCGCGAGCAGGACACGAGAGAAGTATGACGACCGGGTCCCGAGTCTTCACCCATCGCGATGGGGAACTCCGATCGCCCCTTCTGCGCGGTCTGAACGCGATCGGTCGCGTTCTCGCTCGCGGTGGGGTCTGGCGCGTCTCGCTCGATCCCGATGAGCTCGTCGCCGCTGCGATCACGAGGGCCGGTTCCGACGACCTCGGCAGCGACTCCCATCGGGAGCCTCTCGAACGCTATGTGGACGCGGTCGAAGCCGAGGCACGGCTATCGCCCTTTGGACGCTTCGCCGTGCGGGGCATGCTGATCGAGAGTCTGGCGAGTCGGATCCGTCTCCAGGCCTGGACCCGCGCGCATCCGGAGAGTGCGGAGGAGCGGATCGTCCGTCCGTGGATCATCCTCGGTCTGCCTCGGACCGGGACGAGTCTGCTCTCGATCCTCCTCGGTCTCGATCCCAGCGTGCGGCCGCTGCTCCAATGGGAGGGTCGCGCGCCGGCTCCGCCGGCGAGCCTGGCGACCGCGGACGACGACCCTCGGATTGCCGACTGCGAGAAGAGGATCGCGGGGCTCACGCGACTGAACCCGGCGCTGCGGGCGATGCATCCCTTCGGTGCCCGGCTGGCGGAGGAGTGCGTGCCGTTGCTGCTGCTCGATCTGCGCACCCTCGGCCTCGAGACCCAGGCCTTCGTGCCCAGCTACGGCCGTTGGCTCGAAGGCTGCGACATGACAACCGCCTACGAACAGCACCGCAGGGCGCTGCAGGCGCTCCAGGTCGGGCAACCCACAGAGCGCTGGGTGCTCAAGACGCCCAACCACCTCTGGTGTCTCGAGACGCTCCTCGCCTTCTATCCGGACGCCCGGCTGGTCTGGACCCATCGGGATCCGGGTCCCGTGGTGACCTCGCTGGCGAGTCTCAACACGACGCTCCAGCGGACCTTCAGTGATCCGGGCTGCTGCGATCCGCGAGCCATCGGCGCCGAGTGGAAGCGCAAGGCGCGCATCGCCGTCGAGCGGGGCATGGCCTTCGACGATCGGGCGCGCCCGGGCTGGTGCGTCCACGTGGCCTACGACGATCTGATGCGGAGCCCCGTCCAGACGATCCGGCAGATCTACGAGCATTTCAACGAGGCCCCGTCGTCGTTGCACGAGCGTCGGATCGAGGCGTGGCTCCGCGATCGACCCCAGCAGGCCCACGGCCGCCACGCCTACGACCCCTCGGATTTCGGCTGGACTCCGGCCGGCCTCGCCGAAGAGTTCGCGGACTATCGCGAGCGCTTCCTGGGGAGCGGTGCTCAGTCGGTCCGTGGATAGAGGCGACGGAGCAGGGGCAGCAGCAAGCGCGCACGCCAACCGAGCAGGCGCCGCAGGGAGCGGTTCTCGAATTCGAGGTCGGCAGCGTCGATGGGACGCGCGCTCGCGAGTGTTTCTCCGTTCCGGATCCGATCGCAATGGGCGAAGAAGTCCTCGTCGGAGAGATTTTCGCGCAGAACCCGGGTCTGGAACTCCATCCGCTCCGGCTCCCGGCGGAGCATCGATTCGAGGCTGGCGGACCAATCGCTGGTGCCGCCGAGGAGCCAACCGGTCTGGTAGAAGAGGGGTGTATCCCGGAAGATCAGCGTGCCGGTCGGCTTGCCATGCTGCATGGCTTCGAGCAGGACACTGCTCGGGGTGCCGACGACGCAGGACACGCGAGCCAGGGCGCTGGCGAAGCTTCCCCCGGTCGCCAGGCGTAGCTCGGGGCGTCGTTCGCGGAGACTCCGCAGGAGGGGTTGATCGAAGATGCGGAGGGCATAGCGATGGCCGCCGGCCGAGAGGGCGTCGCAGGCGTCGAGCAGGCAGCGTGTGAGGGCCTGTCGCTCTGCATCGTCGAAGTACGGCGTCCGTGCCGTCGTGACCAGGAAGTCGAGATCCTCGCCTCGTTCCGGATCCCCGAGCGGGCCGGGCCGGGTCTGGATGCGATGCTGGATGCGATGGTTGGAGTAGGTCATGAGCTCGATGCCTCGTCCGGCGTTCCGGTCGCCGATCCAGCGGATCTGTGCCGCGCCGATGCCTGCGACGGCATCGTGGATGATCGGCTCGAAGAGGCCGGCCTGTCCAGGGCCCATCCGCCGTCGGAGACTGGGACTGCGATAGACGTTCGACCATTCGAGTGGACCGTCGACGAGCAGCAGCGTGGGAATCCCGCGTCGGCGCGCCTCGAAGGTCCAGCGATGGGCGGGTGGGGGCAGGTAGCTCGTCGAGATCACCAGTCGGCAGTCCGGCAGGATCTTCTCGATCTGGATCGTCTCGTTCGGTTTGGCGAACCGGAAGAGGGGTTCGAGCGGTTCGGGAATCGGGCCGGTGAACTTCTCGAAGCCGCCGCGGGAGGCCAGGACCAGGAAGAGACCGTCCGGATGGGCGTCGCGTCGCTCGGGCTGCGCGAGCCGCTGCGCGCCCGACAGCAGCGGCTCCTCGGGTCGCCTCATCCCAGGATCTCCTCGAGGTAGTGGAGCAGTGGCTCGAAAGCAGCCTCCTCCGAGAAACGGGTTCGGGCGAACTCGCGTCCGCGTCCTGCGATGGCAGCACGCAGATCGGCGTCGACCGCCCATTCGCGCAGAGTCTCGGTCCAGCCCTCGGGCGTATCGTCGATGCGGAGGCCTTCTGGGCTCGCTTCTTCCAGCCCCTGCGCGCCGGTCGACGTCGTCAGAAGCGGGCGTCCGTAGGCGAGAGCCTCGACGCTCTTGATCTTGAGGCCGCTGCCGAATCGAACCGGATTGAGGGCGACGTCGATCTCGGGCCAGAACTCGTCGATCGAATCGACCTGACCCCAGAGCCGAATGCCCTCGGAGGGCGGCGCCTTCCAGACGGAGCAGATTGGACCGGCCACATGGAGCTCGACGGATCCGCCGAGCGCTTCGGTCAGGCGCGGCCAGACCCGATCGACGAGCCAGTCGAGTGCGTGGAGGTTCGATTCGTCTCGTCCGCCGAGGAAGCCGAGACGAAGAGGGCGCTCCTCGCTCGCCGGACCCGGGGCGTAGGGAATCTTCGGCATCGAGAGGCCGTGGGGCACCTCGAGAATGAGGGTCGACGGGACGAGGTGACGCAGCTTCTCGGCCTCCCTCGCATGGATCGCGATGACGGCGTCGTAGGTCGCGAGGGCGCGAGCCTCTTCTGCGGCATCGATCGCATGGTCGAGGGCCAGTCCCTGTGCCTGGAAGCTCTCGGCACGTTCGTGGAGGAGATCGATCGTGTCGACGAGATAGACGGGCTGCCGGTGCTCGCGAGTCTCGCCTCGCGAGGGCTCTAGAGGCGGGCGGGGCACGATCAGCCCTGTGAGGCGGAGGAACTCGATCACGACGACGCGAGGGACCCGCGTGGCGATGACGCGTTCGACGAAGTGACGCCGTACCGGTGAGGGAGCGCGGCCGGCGATTTCATGGGAGCGGGCGCCTGGCGAGCTCGTTCGTGTCCGGGCATGGAGCCGGCATCGCGCCGCCTCCCAGAGCAGTCGCGAACGCTCGCCGACGAAGGCGAGCGGGCTCCTGAGCGGATGGGTTCGAGCGACGATCTCGAGTCCGGGGCACTCCGCGACGAACGACTCCAGGATATGCGATTGGTGACGGTCGACGCGGCCGACGTAGGCCACTGCGACGCGATGACCCCTGCGACACAGGAAGCGGACGAGGGAGGCGATTCGCTGCTCGGATCCCATGGATCGATTCCAGAATCGGCGGTCGGTGACGAAGAGGATCTCGCCGTCCGGATGGCTCATGGGTCGCGCTCACCCTCCCGTGGACGGGGAAGAGTCCGTGAGATCGTGGACCTCGCCGATCGGGTTCGACGTGGAAGCGGGCATCGAGAGCGTCCGTGTCGCGGCGCGACGATAGAGCTCGGCAAAGCGATCGACGCTGTGCCGGACATCGAGCCTCTGGCGGACCCATTCGAGTCCGTTACTCGTGAGCATCTCGCGGCGGCCGCGGTCCTCGAGGAGCCGGCTCAGACCTCCAGCGAGGTCCTCCGGCGAGCGGGGAACCTGCTCGAACTCCACCCCGGCTCGACCCAGGGCGGCGGACTGGCCTTCGAAGGGCGTGAGCACGACCGGACGACCACAGGCCATCGCTTCGAGTACCACGTTTGGGGTACCGCCCTCGCGATCGGTGGGTAGTGCGACGATGTCGGCTGCAGCGTAGAGCCTGGGAAGGTCGTCGCGGAGGCCCATGAATCGGATGCGATCGGGAGCCGGGCACTCGCGAACGAGCTGATCGAGCCGGGCCTCGAATCCGCCGAGCCGTTGATTCCGTTGGTCGTGGCGCGGACCGACGATGAGCAGATGCGAGTCGGGTCGTTGCTGGGAGAGTGTCCGGAAGGCTTCGACCAGTAGTGCGGTCCCCTTTCGGGGGCTCACCGCGCCCACCGTGAGCACGACCGGAGCGCCCCCCTCGATCCCCAGCTCCTCTCGGAAGCGTCGGCGGGAGTCCGCATCCGCGGGCCGAAAGCGATCGAGATCGACCCCGTTCGGGATCACCTCGATGGGCGTGCGCACACCGAGATCCAGGAGCATCGTCCGGATCTGCTCGCTGCTGGTCTCGATGCCGTCGACGAGCCCGTAGAAATCGCGGAGCATGGACTCCTTGAAGCGGCGCCGAAGCGTTCTCTCCTGCTCGAGGGGGCGAGCGATCTGGATCGCGTAGAGCAGGGGAATGTCGAGACGGCGGAGGCGGCGCAGCCAGTAGAGGGCTTCGACGCGCTCGAAGGAATGGAGCTGGATCACGTCCGGTCGCGTCGAAGGCGCCTCGCAGTGCGCGATCAACGCCCGGAAGTAGGTCGAAGTCCGTCGGACGCTCGTCTCATCGGGCAGGCGCACACGACGGACAGGAATCCCTTCGATGCACTCGGGCGGAAGCATCGTACCGACCGGTTGCTCGTGCCAACGAAGACGCTCTTCTTCCGGAGTCCGCTCGTCCTTGCGGGCCGTGCCAGTCAGGACACAGGCATGAACGTCATGGCGACGGAGCCGGGGCTGATAGCGGAGGAAACGGAGCGCGCCGCCTGCGAAGGCCGGGTAGAAACTCGGCAGGGCCAGGCAGAGCTTCAGCAAGGGTGCGGGGGACGTCGTTCAATCATGCGCTGAAGAGCCTAGCGGATCCGAATTGGGAAGCTTCTCCAGCGCCGAGCTCCAGCTTCCGAGACCGTGGCCAGGTTGGCGCCACCGGCGTCCGATCTCTAGAACAGAATCGCGTCCAGGGAGATCGACCCCGGGCCGATCAGCAGGAACATCAGGCAGATCACCGCCAGATTGAGCGTGTACTCGGCTCCGGGCGGGTCGTTCGTGATGAGGTAGCCCGCCCCTCGATGACCCACGATCCCGGCGACGAGCATCGTGACGATCAGAGCGAGAGCCGCCGGGCGGGTCGCCAACCCGAGAGCGAGCAATGCGCCGCCGATCAGCTCCGAGAGCATCGCCAGCCGAGCCTGGACGGCCGGCATCGGCACACCGAGATCCGCCAGCCAGGCGGCGAATCCCTGCATGGATCCGTTGCCGACGAGCCCGAGCTTGCCGAAGGCGTGAATCATGAAGCAGATCCCGATGGCTGCGCGGCCTACGAGGAGCGCGAGGTCGAGCAGTAGCGGGTTCGTGCCGTGGACGAGGTTGGCGAGTTCCATCGGGTTCTCCTTCGTTCGCGAACGCGACTGGCCGCTTTCTAGCACACGGATGCAGGGAGATCTGAGACGCTCCGGACGGGGTGTATTGAGGGCTCGCCGTTTTGCCACCATACTCCCGGCGCCTGGTGGCGTTCGCGCGCCGCCTTCCGAGCGCCCCGATCCCCGGATCTCGCCCCCCGAGTGCCCGAACCGAAAGCCCGTGCAGAAGGACCCGATGCCTCCGCCGACCGAGCCGATCTTCCGACCCATCGACACGAGTGCCGATTTCCCTGCGATGGAACGGGAGACGCTCGAGCTCTGGCAGCGGATCGATGCCTTCGCGGAGAGCAATCGGCGTCGGGAGGGCGGCCCGGCCTTCGTCTTCTACGACGGCCCGCCCTTCGCGACCGGGACGCCCCACTACGGACATCTCCTGGCGGGCACGATCAAGGACATCGTGCCGCGTTTCTGGAGCATGCGGGGCCATTTCGTCGAGCGCCGCTTCGGCTGGGACTGCCATGGGCTGCCGATCGAGGCGCTGGCCCAGGAGGCTCTGGGACTGGCGGGCACCGCCGAGATCCTCGAGCGCGGCGTCGATGTCTTCAACGAGCAGTGTCGCCGGATGGTCCAGACCTACGTGGCGGAGTGGCGCCGGACGGTGGCGCGAATGGGCCGCTGGGTCGACTTCGAGAACGACTACAAGACGATGGACGTCGACTTCATGGAGTCGGTCTGGTGGGTCTTCCAGCAGCTCTGGCAGCGCGGCCGGGTCTACAAGAGCTATCGGATCATGCCCTACTCCTGGAAGCTCGCGACGCCGTTGTCCAACTTCGAGGCGAATGGCAGCTACAGGGAAGTCCAGGATCCGGCCATCACCGTCCGCTTCCGCATCCGCGAGGGGGCCGAGCGGATCAGTCCGGCCCTCGATCCGGCGGAGGGCTCGGTCTTCCTCACCGCCTGGACCACGACGCCCTGGACCCTGCCCTCGAACCTCGCCCTCTGCGTGGGACCCGAGATCGACTACGTCGTCCTGGAGGAGCTCGGGAGTCGCGATCAGCTCTTGCTGGCCGAGGCACGGGTGGCCGAATTCGACCCGAAGCTCGCCCGGGCGCTCGGCGCCGGGAGCTCGGAGGCGGCGGTTGCAGGCGATCACTACCGCTTCGTGCGGCGCGTCCCCGGGCGGGATCTCGTCGGCCTGCGTTACGAGCCGCTATTCCCCTACTTCGCGGAGTGGCCGGGGGCCTTCATCGTCCTGGAAGACGCGTTCGTGACGACCGAGGAAGGAACCGGGATCGTCCATCTCGCGCCCGCCTATGGCGAGGACGATTTCCGGGTCTGTCGCGCGGCGGGCATCGACCTCGTCGACCCGCTCGATGCCGAGGCCCGCTTCCTCGAGCCCGTGAGCGACTACGTCGGCCAGCTCTGCAAGGACGCGGACAAGGCGATCATCAAGCGGTTGAAGGACGAGGGCCGGCTGATCCGGCAATCGACCATCGATCACAGCTATCCCTTCTGCGAGCGCTCGGATACGCCCCTCATCTACCGGGCGATCGAGGCCTGGTACGTGAAGGTCGAGGATCTGCGGGAGAAGCTCGTCGCGCTGAACGATTCGATCGGCTGGGTTCCAGAGAGCGTCGGGCACAACCGCTTCGGCAATTGGCTCGAGAGCGCCCACGACTGGAACATCAGCCGGAACCGATTCTGGGGGTCCTGCATCCCGATCTGGATCAACGTCGACGATCCCGAGGACGTGATCTGCGTCGGCTCCCGCGCCGAGCTCGAGGCCCTCTCCGGGGTCGCGGTCGACGATCTCCACAAGCACGTCGTCGACGGGATCCTGATCGAACGGGACGGGAAGACCTATCGCCGCACACCCGAGGTCCTCGACTGCTGGTTCGAGTCGGGCTCGATGCCCTATGCCCAGCAACACTATCCCTTCGAGCGGGGAGACGAGCTCGAGAGCTTCTTCCCGGCTCATTTCATCGCGGAGGGCCTGGATCAGACCCGGGGTTGGTTCTACACGTTGCTCGTGCTCGGGGCCTCGCTCTTCGACCGGAGCCCCTATCGAAACGTGATCGTCAATGGGCTGATCCTGGCGCGCGACGGCAAGAAGATGTCGAAGCGGCTGAAGAACTACCCGGATCCGAACGAGATCCTCGAGACCTTCGGCGCCGATGCGCTGCGCGCCTACATGATCGACTCGCCGGTCGTGCGCGCCGAGGAGCTTCGTTTCGACGAGACGGGCCTCAAGGAGATCGTGCGGACCGTCGTGCTGCCCTACTGGAACGTGCTCTCCTTCTTCACGACCTATGCGAACGTCGACGGCTACGATCCGCGGACCTGGAAAGCGCCGCCGGTCGCCGATCGGGCGGACATCGATCGCTGGATCCTGTCGGTGCTCCAGAGCCTGGTCCGGGACGTGAATGCCGAGATGGAGGCCTACCGTCTCTATACCGTCGTCCCGCGGCTGGTGGGCTTCATCGACGATCTCACGAACTGGTACGTCCGGCGCTCGCGGGAACGCTTCTGGAAGACCGAGGACGATCGCGACAAGGCGGGAGCCTTTGCGACCCTCTTCGAAGTGCTCTCGACCTTCTCCCGGGTGCTCGCCCCATTCATGCCCTTCTTGACGGAGACGGTCCACCAGCGGCTCGTGCGGCCCGTGGATCCCGCTGCGCCGGACAGCGTCCATTGGTGCGACTATCCGCAGGTCGAGACGGAGCGAATCGACGCCGACCTCGAGGGGCGGATGGCGATCGTTCGAAAGGTGGCCGCGCTCGGCAGACGCGTGCGGGAGGATCACAGAATCAAGGTACGGCAGCCGCTGCGGGAGCTGGTCGTGGTCCATCGCGACGAACGCGTGCGTCGCGACGTTCTGCGGTCGGCCGATCTCATCGCGGACGAGCTGAACGTGAAGGCCGTCTCGGTCGAGGCGGACGAGAGTGCGTTCACGAGCGTGACGGTGAAGCCGAACTTCAAGACGCTCGGCAAGCGCTGTGGCCCGAAGCTCAAGCAGATCGGACCGGTCCTGGCCGGTTGGGGATTCGAGGAGGTCGGGCGGCTCGAGGCGGGGGATACGATCGACGTCGAGGGTGAGAGCCTGGGACTCGGGGATGTCCTTCTCCAACGGGAGACCTCGGGCGATTCGGCGACCGCGACGGATGGGGAGTACACGGTCGTGCTCGACACCCGTCTCGACGAGACGCTCCGCCGTGAGGGGATCGCGAGGGAGGCCATCAACCTCTTCAACACGGCGCGAAAGGAGCACGGCTTCGAGGTCTCGGACCGGATCGAGGTCCGTTGGTCCAGTGGGTCGGAAGAGCTGGTCGCGGCGTTGCACGACCACGGCGAAATGGTGGCCAGGGAGATCCTGGCGGTCGACTTTGCGGAGGGGCCGGTCGATCGGGAAGGGCCGATCGATGGGGATCGAGCGTCGAAGCGGTCGGCGTCGGGACCGGTCGTCGGAGAGCTCCGGCTTGCCGGCGCTGCCCTTCGCTATCGGATCTCGCGCCCGGGCTGACGACGTCGGAGCGGCTCGGGGGCCTCCGCGCGCGCAGGGGGTCCGGGTCCGGCCGGGTCGGCGGTCGGGCCGCCGGCCCTGGCCAGCGAATCAGCGCGCCGTCGACCCCGCCCCGTCTTCGCGGGCCTGGAAGATCGTCGAGTCCGGATGGAACGTGGACCACGCGAAATAGAAGCCCTCTACGACCTCGACGTCGGATGGGGCATCGACCTCGAACACGCGTCGCCGGTCGTCGTAGCGGATCTCGACCTTTCTTCCGAGGAAGCGGTCCTCCACCCTGCCCCCGGCTTTCGCGACCTCGGAGGCCGGGTAGGCGCGCGCGCCCTCACCCGGGATGCGGAGTCCGAGGGTAGGCATCTTCGGGTGGTAGCGGCGGTCGTAGGGCGCTGGGAACATCAGGTCCCGCGAGCGGGCGTAGCCTCCGTAGGGCGAGCGGGCGTAGTCGCGCCGATGACCGGTCCGTTTCGAGAGGACAGTCGTCTCGGGATGCTCGCTCCGCCACTCCCCCCAACGCTGGAAGCTCGAGCGAAGCATGTCCAGTCTGCGACCCATCATCGGGCCGGTGACGGCCCTGGCGGCGATCTGCGACCAGAGACTCTCGGTCTCCCGGTCGTACATCAGCAGATCGGATCGGTAGAGAAGACCGGAGACACCGAAATGTCTCGTCTTCCCGTCGATCCGGCGATCGAAGACCAGCCCCGTGCCGCAGAGCGGGCAGTAGGAGACCAGGATCGGTCGTCCGCCCAGCGTATCGTTCACGAGCTCGTGCCAATCGAGGATCGCCACCGGGTAGGCCCGCGCCTCGCCCCCGACCACCAATCCCAGGACGATCTCCTCGTCCTTCCAGGCCGACTCCGACGCGGGAACGACCTTCGGCTCGTCGAGGGCCGGGATCCCATCGCGCGGCGGCCCGCCGCCGAGAATCTCGGCGGTGGGAATGGCCGAGCGCGAGAGATCGAAGCCGTTGCGCACGGGATCCGCGAGGACGGGGAGAGCGACCCATGCCGACGTGACCAGCATGCCGATCGCGATGCAGGTTGAGCGGCCCGCGTTGCGTCGGGCAGAATCGCGCTCGAGCATGGTGATCCTCCTCCCCGCTCGATCCCCAGCTTCCAGGACGACTGCAGATTCGGGGATCGGCTTGGGAGGGAATACGGCTGGAACGCGACGCGGGTTACGTTGCCGGCTCGCCCGTTCCAGCAGCGTGACCGTGCATCGCCTCTCCCCGTGTCTTCAGCCCTGAATCCCCAGACGTCTCTGGATCTCGTTCCAGTCATTCGGCACGACGAGCTCTGCGCGTTCGAGGTCGTTCCTGCCGAGGAGCTCGTAATCGAGTTCCCGATCGCGGTACGTCTCCACGATGCTGTCGTACGAGAGCCGCAGCGTCTTCGAGGCCGGGTCGAGATCGCTGATCAACAGCAGGCCGCTCGGCGGCGTGGGAACGACCAGGAGCGTCAGGTCAGGACGATTCGCCTGCAAGCATGGAACGATCTTCCATACGTCTCCGCACCACTGCTTCGTGAGTCGCTTCGAGCTCGCGATGCGTCGCGCCACGGGCAGGCAGTCGTGAACGGCGACGATCGTTCGGTGGTCACCGAAGGGCTCGACATGGATGAAGTCCATCAGGGCCTGCTCGAAGGTATGGAGTCCGTCGAGGAAGACGAGTTCGAGGGCGTTCGTGTCGAGTTCGTCGAGGATGTTCCACCGATCGAAGAAGCGATCGCTCGTCGTCGGATAGAGGCGTGCGTGAGCGTCGATACCGGTCTCGATCATCGGATGAGGATCGATGCCGACGACCCGGGTCCCGGCGGACGCGAGCGCGGCCGAGCGCCCTGACGCGACTCCGATCTCAAGGTAGGTCTGCGGCTTCAGGTCCGCATGGAGCCGCGCCAGGATATGCAGGTAGTCTTCACCGGGCATCAGACTGTCTGCCATCAGCTGATAGGCCGCACTGATTCCCGGATCGATGCGGGCCGCCTTCCGTGCCCACTCGATCGCATCGTCGACCGACCCTTCCTGCAGGGCTCTTCGTCCT
Organism: uncultured Spirochaetaceae bacterium; assembly: GCA_964457385.1. Taxonomy (GTDB): domain Bacteria; phylum Myxococcota_A; class UBA9160; order UBA9160; family UBA4427; genus UBA4427. Next base: position 5,828 of record CAYWGW010000056.1, on the reverse strand, counting down.
CGTCGGACCCGGGACCTGGCGCGACTCCGGCGGATTCGTCCTGCCAGGCTTCGGTCCTTGTAGAGGTCGGCGCTTTCCATCCCGGCCACCCTTGTTCAGCAGGCGAGTGCGGGCGAATCCGGACCCGACTCGCGCCCTCGTCCCGCTAGAGAGGACACCGATCGCCCGGTCGCCCGGATACAGACTCGCACTCGCCGGGATCTGGCACCAGGGGTGAGCACCCGACGAGCGAGCTGGCCGTCTCCCTCTGCGCAAGACCCTCAACCCAGATGGGATGGCGTCTCATGCCAGCTCGGATTGCCTCCGAACTCGCGGAACCAGCGGCGGGTAGCGATCTCCGGGTCACCAAGCGTCGACCGCGGCCGGATCGCATTGGGGAGTCGGTCTTTCCTGTGATTGAAGCATCTCGTTTCTGTGGCCATGCGCGGAGGTCTCGACGGCTGCGTCAGTTGACGCTCGGGAAGCCGGCCAGTCGGTGTTTCAGGGCGGGACGTAGATGCCCCCGTAGAAAAGATCGCTTGAGGACACGTCTCCAGAGAAGCCTCAGGATCCAGTCGAGACTCGCGGGCTGATACTCGCCGCTCCCGATCGCAGCCGCGCGCAGTCTGACGATCCAGTCGTCGAGCCAATCGAGATACTCCGCATCCGGATTCGAGGCGATGCCGAAGCGGCGCTTGCGAGGCAGCATGAAATGTCGAAGCAGGTCCTCTTCCGAGAACGAGAGTCCTATCCGTTGGAGCGATTCAGCCTGCACCGACATGGTGTTTCGAGCCAGCACGGAGGCCTTCGTCTTCGAAGTCTGGCTTCCGCCCTGGCGATACAGGGCCAGCACGTCGGGGAGATTGGCCAGCGCATGATCCCGCGCCAATCTGGACCAGAGGTCGTAGTCGGAGCCGATCGGCAACTCCTCTCGATAGCCGTAAGTGCGAAGGATCTGCGTCCTTCCCGTCACGACGGGCTGATGCATGGCCGAATAGAAGAGCAGCGAGGCCTTGATCTCCTCGGGCGTGTTCGGTGGCGTCTTGACCTGGCCCCGGGCCGACTTCGTCTTTCCGATCGTTCGGTAGGACGCGCCGACTGCCGCGATGTCCGGGTGGCGATCGAGAAACGCCACCTGCCGCGCCAGTCTCTGGGGCAACGCAATGTCGTCCTGATCGAGAATGCCGAAGTAATGGCCTTGCGCCTCGAGCAGCGCGCGGTTCTGGGTCCAGGGAATCCCTCGGTTCGTCGCGTTCTCGAGGATCCGTACGCGTCGATCACGGATGTCACGGGCGATGTCAAGGCTCGAATCGGTCGATCCGTCATCGATCAGCAGTAGCTCGAGGTCGGAGAACTCCTGAGCGAGCACACTCGAGATCGCGTCCTGGAGATGGCGCTCGCCGTTGTAGATCGGGATCGCAATCGTGACGACTGGACCGGGTTCCAAGGACTCCCCCATCGACGGCCGAAAACAACGGCGGCTGAATAGCCCACATTCATCACCACCGCCAATCATCATTCGGGCAAGCAGGATTCATCGGAGCTGCCTGGATGGCTCCGGTATCCGGTGTGCTCAAGTCGTCACGCTGCACTAGCAAGCTATCGATGCCACGGTCTTCCGAGAATCGAGAACGGCCGCGACTCCGTTTGCGGCGGTGCTCTATGTCCCCGCCAGATCCCGGTCGGAGCGATCGGGACAGGCTCTGATTCCCTGGTGGCGGCCCGGGCTGGATCTGGCGCTGGCGCCCATCGGATCTCGGCGCGTGTCGGTCATCTCCGACCGAGTGACAAGGTCCAGAGCTCGTCCCGTCGACGCAGGAGGAATAGCGCGATGAAGCCGGCCAGCACGGGGAGGGCCGCGATGAAGAGGTGGTTCTTGCCGAAAGGCGAGATCAGCTGCTGCCAGGTGGACAGGGTCGAGACCGTGTGGATCGCGAGCGCCGCACCGTAGGTCCAGGTCCGCCACAGTCCGGCGAGGAAGGCGACGCTCAGGAGCGCCTCCGCCGCCCCGACCAGGGGCGCCAGATCCGCCGTCAGCGGAGTCTTGTAGAACATCGAAAAGATCTTCACGGTCTGTTCGGGGACGACGATCTTGTCGATGCTCCAGAGCAGCAGGAACACGCCCAGGCCGACGCGAAGAATGAAGAGCGCCAGGGGAAGCTCGCGGGGTTTCATCGGTTTCTCCTGTGGTGTGGTGTGGTGTGGTGTGGTGCGTGGTGCGCCGTGGTGCGCGAGCGCTCGGGATCGGATGGGTCCCCCGCCGCTCCGCCAGCGCGCGTCAGGCTAGCTCAGGCGGGCACCCCCGTCGGTAACCGCCACGCCGGTCCTGGCGTAGGTCGTGGGAAGTGGCTGAATGGTACGGGCGGCAGGGTGGAGCTACGAGGCTTCGCCGAGGTCCGGATCCGCCTCGCGTTCGTTGCGATGCGGCGCTGCGTTGCGATGCCGTGTGCGGCCATGAGGTCGGTTCTCTCGTATTGCCCCACGCTTCGTTGCGGGGGGATGAACAGGAATGCAAATCGTGTGGGAGGTCCGTTCGATGCTTCTTCTCGCCCCGAGCTCCGGTCCGATCGTCGCGCGGGTCGTCGCGACGATCGTTCTTTTCTCTTTCGCCCTGCTGATCCCAATCGCGGTGATGGCCAGTGCATCCGAGGCTCCGACGAAGCCGGAGCCCTTCGAGCTCGAGCGGTTCCAGAAGCTGCAGGAGGCGAATGCGCTCGTCCTGATCGATGTCGCTGCATCCTGGTGCCCGACCTGTGCACGGCAGAAGACCCTGGTCGCGCGCTATCGGGCGGAGAATCCCGACGTTCCGCTCCACGTCCTTCGCGTCGACTACGACAGCCAGAAAAAGTGGGTGCAGTATTTCAAGGCGCCGCGTCAGTCGACGCTGATCCTCTACAGAGGCGTCGAGCAGGTCTGGTTCTCCGTCGCCGAGACGCGCGAAGAGACTCTCTACCGCGCGTTCGACGAGGCAGCCGGTCGGTGACCCTCGAGTTGGCTTCGATTCCACTGGCCGCCCTCGCAGGCGTGCTCGGGATCCTTTCGCCTTGCGTCTGGCCACTGGTGCCCGTGGTCGTCTCGACGGCGATGGGGGAGGGGGGCATCCGCGGCGCGGGCTTCCTCGCCGCCGGCCTGGCGACGGCCTTCGCCGTCGCGGGGACGATCGTATCCTACGTCTTCGTGGAGACCGGTCTCGATCCGGAGCTCGTGCGGCGCCTGGCGGGGGCGATGCTGTTGTTGGTCGCCGGTCTGCTGATCTTCGACGTGCTGGCCGAACGGATGACCGTGTTCGGCTCGCGCTTCACCGGCTCGCTCTCGACCTCCGGAGCGACCTCCGGAG
>CAYWGW010000056.1:0-2412 GCA_964457385.1 uncultured Spirochaetaceae bacterium | reverse complement strand
TCCAGCGCCTGGGGCGCTTTCTCTGTGGGCTCGCTTCTCGGCTTCGTCTGGCTGCCCTGTGTCGGCCCGACCCTCGGCGCGGCCATCGGGCTGGCGTCGATGGGGCAGGCCATGCCCCTCGCCTTCGCGACCATGGTGGCCTACGGGCTCGGGACCGCCTCGATGCTGCTGGCAGTCGGACTCGCTTCGCGGGAGCTCCTGCTTCGGGCTCGCCCGCGGATCGATGGGCCCGTCCTTTGGGCAAAGCGGGGGCTCGGCCTGACGATGGGCGCGCTGGGCCTGCTCGTGCTGACCGGCTTCGACAAGCGGCTCGAGGCCTGGGGCGTCGGCTGGCTCCCTGACTGGACCGTGGCGCTCTGAAACTCCGACGCTCTCGCTGAGACGCGCGGCCGTTCCAGCGCTCCAGCGCTCCGGCGGGCACGCCGGGTGCCAAAAGGTGCCGCCGCCCCGAGGCCTCGATGTCCGTAGACGTCAGAGCAGGAGACCTCAGAGTGGGCGGATCTCCACCGGGATGCCGTTGGCGACATGGGTTCCCGACGGCACGTCGAGAATCGTCTCATCCGTCAGGAAGTTCGAGCACGCACCCGGCTGCCGTTGCTGCGCGACCGATAGGCGCACGCCCGGGACCCGATGACCGAAGCCGTGGGGCAGGCTTACGACGCCGGGCATCATCTCGTCGCTGACCTCGCATTCGACCTCGATCTCGCCCACCCGCGAGCGCACCCGCGCCGGCTTGCGGCTCTCGAGGCCGATGCGTCGGGCGTCCGCCGGGTGGATCAGGAGCGTGCAGCGATTCGGGCCCTTGGCCAGGGCGGGCAGGTTGTGGAGCCAGGAGTTCATGTTGCGCATCTGACGGCGGCCGACGAGGACGAGCCGATCCGTCCGACTGCGCTCCTCGAGGCTCGCGGCCAGTCGCTCGAGATCGGCCACGATGTAGTCCGGCGCCAGCTCGATGCGATCGAAGGGCATCGCCTCGGGCAGTCGCCCCGCCTCGAGCGGTCCGAGATCGACGCCGTGCTCCGCGGCCCGGACCCGCTCCAGGTTCAGCCCGTCGGAGGTCGGATCGAAGCGGTCTCCGTAGGGCCCCACCCGGATCAGCGCGTCGATCATGCGCATCGGACCGCGGTCGGCACTGAGCCGCGCGAGTGCCTCGTCGGGCGTGATCTCCGGGCAGCCCGTGCCGGGCCCGACGACCATCCCGAGCAATCCACGGATCATCAGATCGTCGACGACCGGCCCCGTCGTGCCGGCGATCCGGGCACCGAGCTCGCAGAGGATCTCCCAATGATCGCGCATCCCTTCCTCGGGCTCGAAGAGCCGCGGTGACCAGCGCGCGAAGTTGTGTACGGTCGTCGTCTCGAAGAGGAAGTCGTAATTCTCGTGCTCGAGCTGCACCGTGCTCGGCAGGATCAGATCCGCATGTCGTGTGGTCTCGTTCAGGTAGATGTCGAGGGAGACCATGAAGTCGAGCTCGTCGAGGGCCTCGGCCAGCCGCTCACCGTTCGGCGCCGACAGGACCGGATTGCCCATCACGGTGACGAAGCCGCGCATGCGGGCCTCGCCGGCGCTCGCGGCCTCGATCTCCTCGGCGAGCAGGCCACAGGGGACCTGGGCGCCGACCTCGGGAACGCCGCGCGCGGCCGTGCGGTAGCGGCCGAAGGCGAAGGGCTCGACGGGGCGGCCAGGCTCGGAGCGACCGGTCGCCGAACGCGGGAAGAGCATGCCGCCCTCGGCGTCGAGGCGTCCGGTCAGCACGTTGACGACGTAGACGAGCCAGCTGGCGAGCGTGCCGAACTCCTGTGTGCAGAGCCCGATGCGCCCGTACCAGACGCCGCGCGCCCCGCTGAAGGCACGCACGAGCTCCCGGGTCGTCGCCGGATCGATGCCGGTCGCCGCCGCGACGCGCTCGGGCGGGTAGTCCCGGGCGAGTGCCTCGATCTGCTCGACCCCGTCCGTGAAGCCCGCCAGGCGGCCGAGGTCGACGAGGCCTTCCTCGAAGAGCACCTGACAGACGGAGAGCAGGAAGTACGCATCCGAGCCCGGCTTGATGAAGACGTGCTGGGAGGCGATCTCGGCGGTCTCGGTGCGACGCGGATCGATCACGACGACCCGACCACCGCGCTCGCGGATTGCGCCCAGACGTTTCTTCGCGTTCGGTCCCGACATCAGGCTGCCCTGGGAGATCAGCGGATTGCCGCCCATGCAGACGAAGAAATCCGTCCGCTCGATGTCCGGGATCGGGAACATCCAGGGATCCCCGATCATCGTATGCAGCGCCACGTTCTGGGGAAACTGGTCCATCGTCGCCGCCGAAAAACCGCGCTGCGTTCCGAGCCCGTTCATCAGGGGTGGGAGGTAGAGCTGGCCGCCCGCGTTATGTCCGGTGGGATTGCCGATGTAGTAGCCGTTGGC
>CAYWGW010000055.1:0-19285 GCA_964457385.1 uncultured Spirochaetaceae bacterium | reverse complement strand
GGTGATTTCGGCCATGTCTGTTCTCTCCGTTCCTTGCCGTTCCTGGCGTCGTTCAAGCGAATACAGCGGTCTCCGCTTGGCCTCGTCCGCGCCCGAACCTTGTTCGCCGCGAAGGGTCTGTCAAGCTCTCGAGCGACAGCGACGTGCTCGCGAGCCCTCGGCGCGAGCGTAGCAGCGATGGGAGGAACGGGGGCGCAATGGGAGTAACGGGAGTCCTGGGAGCAATGGGGGCAATCGGGGCGCCGGGAGCGAGATGAGCCCGCGGACGCCGAAGATCGATCGCAACGCGGTGCGGACCCAGCCCGCCAGGCGCCGAGCCAGTCGGGTACGGGCCCGCGACGAGGCCCGGCCGCTGCCGGCGGGCTCGACCGTGGCCGAGCTGCTCGACTCGCTGCCCGACCTGCTCGGTGGTGCCGATCTCCGCCGGGCAATCGACGCCTGGGCGCAGGCCTGGGGTCGGGATCGGCTGGTGCTCTTCGGCTTTGGCGCCCATCTGATCAAGGTGGGCCTGGCCCCGATCGTCGTGGACCTGCTGGAGCGGGGCGCAATCGGCGGGATCCTGATGAATGGGGCGGGCTGCGTGCACGATCTCGAGCTCTCGATGATGGGTCGGACCAGCGAGGACGTGGCCAGCGCCCTCGACGAGGGCGGCTTCGGAATGGCCCGGGAGACCGCCGAGCGCCTGAATGGCGCCATCCTCCGCGGGCGGGAGGACGGCCTTGGCATGGGAGCGGCCATCGGTCGCGAGATCCACGAATCCCGCGATCGGCATCGGGCCCGCTCCGTCCTCGCCACGGCCTGGCGGCTCGAGATTCCGGTCACGGTCCACGTCGCGATCGGCACCGACATCCACCACATGCATCCGAGCGCCGACGGAGCCGCTCTCGGCGAGACCAGCTACCGCGACTTCGAGACCCTCGCCTCGCTGGTGGCGGGGCTCGAGGGCGGGGTGCTGCTGAACGTGGGCTCCGCGGTGATCCTGCCCGAGGTCTTCCTGAAGGCGCTGGCCCTCGCGCGCAACCTCGGTCACAGGGTCTCGCGGATCACGACGATCGACTGCGACTTCATCCGACAGTACCGGCCCCAGATGAACGTCGTCGAGCGGCCCACCCGGCAGGCCGGTCTTGGCCTCTCGCTCACCGGGCAGCACGAGATCCTGATTCCCCTGCTGGCGGCGGGCGTGATCGAGCGCTTCGAGTCCGGGCGCGGGGGCCGCAAGACGACCCGTCCGGGGGCGCGGCCCGGGGCGATGCCGCGGAGGCGTCCGACCGGCCCGTCGCGCCCGCCCCCGCGCCCGAAGAAAGGCGGTCCGGCATGACGCGCATCGTGCTGCTCGAGGGCGACATCACGGATCAGGAAGTCGACGCGATCGTCAACGCCGCCAACAGCGCGCTGGTGCTCGGTTCCGGGGTGGCCGGCGCGATCGCAGCCCGGGCCGGGCCCTCGGTCCAGCGCGAGTGCGATGCCCACGGAGCGATCGAGGTCGGCGAGGCGGCGATCACCGGTGCCGGGGCGCTTGCCGCCCGCTTCGTGATTCATGCGGCCGGCATGGCGCCTGGCGGGCGGGCGAGCGAGGAGAGCGTGCGCAGCGCCGTGCGGGCGGCGCTCGAGCGGGCCGAGCGCGCGGGCTGTCGCAGCGTGGCGCTGCCGGCGATCGGGGCCGGGGTCGGCGGGCTCTCGCTGCAGCGCTGTGCCGAGATCTCCCTCAAGGAGGCCCGACGTGTCGCGGAGCGGGGAGGCGAAGGGCGGGGAGGCGAAGAGGCCGGAGCGAACGGGCTCGAGGAGATCCGCTTCGTGCTGCTCGGCGAGCCGGCCTTCCGCGTCTTCGAGATGGTGAACGATGCGGCGAAGGTCGAGGCACAGATGCGTCGACTGCGGGGCAATTGAGAATCTGCGGGCGCGGCCGCGGGCGCCGGGGAGGCGGGCGAGGGCGTCGGGGAGAGAGGGCGTCGTGGGGTGCCTGTATACTTGGGCGATCGATCTCGTGCCCTGCGGAGGATTCCGCCACCGGGACGGGCGTCGGGACGGGACGGACCGGCACGAGCGGGGAGCGAATTGATCGAGTTCCAACAGATGGCGGCGGCGCTCTACCTGGCGGCCGGTCTGGGCGCGCTACTCGGGCTGGCCCTGCCTGAGGCGCGGGTCCTGCGCGGCGCGCGCATCGGCCTCGCTCTCGGAGCGCTGGCCCAGCTGGCGGCTCTGGCGACGCTGCACCGGCTCGAGCCGGCGCCCCAGCTGACGGACCTCGATCAGGCGGTGGCCTTCACCGCCTGGGTCGGGGTGCTGCTCTTTCTCGGGATGTCGATCCGCTACCGGCTGCCGGGCTTCGTGCCGCCGCTGGCGTTGGTAGCCTTCCTGGCGGCCTTTGGGACCACCCTGCGTTCGCCGCGGCTGCGGCTGGGGACCGAGTCGCGTCTGCTCGAGGCGGCGGAGGCGAGCGGCTCGCTGCCCCATGCCCACGTTCTGCTGGCGAGCGCGGGGCTGGCGGCCCTGGGGCTCGCGGGACTCGCGGGGTTCTTCTTCCTGCTCGAACATCGCGCCCTGAAGCGCCGGCGCAGTCTGCGTCGTCGCATCCCGCTGCCCTCCCTCGAGGCCCTGGACCGCGTCAGCCGGACGGCCCTCGCCCTGGGCTTCTCGCTGCTGTCGGTGGGCGTGGTGACCGGTGCGCTCTGGCTCCAGGCTCGATCGGGCCAGCTCTGGAGTGGCACGCTGCACGAGACCTTCACCGTGATCGCGTGGACGCTCTACCTGGCGCTGGTCGTGCTGCGCTTCGTGGGGCGTCAGGGCGCACGCCAGGCGGCGGCCAGCTCGGTGGTGGGCTTCGCATTCCTGCTCTTCGCCGTGCTCGGCGTGGGGTTGATCTCTTGATGGGTGGGAAGCGGTGTCGGCCATGAAGGTGATGCTGCTGGGCATGAGTCATCGCACGGCCTCGGTCGAGGTGCGGGAGCGGTTCGCGGTGTCGGCGGCGGGGCCGCTGCTGCGAAAGCTGGTCGATCGGCCGGAGATCGAGGAAGCGGTGCTGCTGTCCACCTGCAATCGCGTGGAGGCGATCGTCACGACCGCGAGCCCCGAGGCGGCGCGCCATGCGCTCTTCGATTTCTTCGCGCGGGATCTGGCCGGGCAGGGGTTGGCGAACGATCTGGCCCTCGCTTCCCTGACCTATGTCCGTCACGATCGCGCTGCCGTCGAGCACGTCTTCCGGGTGGCCTCGGCGATCGATTCGATGGTGGTGGGCGAGCCGCAGATTCTCGGGCAGGTGAAGGACGCCTATCGCGAGGCGAGCGAGGCGGGCGCCTGCGGTCCCGTGCTCTCCCGGCTCTTTCAGCGGGCCTTCGCCACCGCCAAGCGCGTGAAGAACGAGACGGGCATCGCGCAGCGGCCGATCTCGGTCGCGCGCATCGCCGTCGATCTCGCGCGGCAGATCTTCGAGCGCCTCGACGACAAGAGTGCCCTCATGATCGGGGCGGGCGACATGATCGAGGCGGCCTTCGTCGCGCTGGGCGATCAGGGCCTGGGCCGGCGCCGGATCGTCAACCGGACGCTGGCCCGTGCCGAGGCCCTGGCACAGCGCTTCGGAGCGAGTGCCCACGGTCTCTCCGAGCTCGACGAGCTGATCTCCGACAGCGACGTCGTCCTCTCCTGCATCGGAGGCGAAGGGCCCCTTCTCACCCGCGAGCGCGTCGAGCGCAGCCTCGCGCGCCGGCGCGGCCGACCGCTCTTCCTGATCGACATCGGAGTCCCTCGCAACGTCGATCCCGGGGTCCACGAGCTCGATGCGGCCTTTCTGTATGATCTCGACGATCTCCAACAGGTCGCGACCAGCAACGAGCAGGAGCGACGCCGGGAGTCGGAGCGTGCGGAGCGGATCGTGTCCGAGGAGTTCCAGCAGTTCGACGGCTGGCTCCAGGCCCTGCACGCGGTGCCGACGATCCGCCACCTTCGGCATCGGGCCGAAGCGATCCGACAGAGCGAGCTGCAGCGTTTCGCGGGTCGGCTTGGGCTGGACGATGCCCAGCTCGTGGGCGTCGAGCATCTCACCCGAAGCATCGTGAACAAGCTCTTGCACGCGCCGATCTCGCGGCTGCGGGATCAGGCCGACCGCGAGGCGGGGCTGGTGCGGCTCGAGGAGGCCCGCACGTTGTTCGCACTCGACGACGGGGGTGCGCCGGGCGCGCATCTCGATGGCGATCTGGATCTGCTCGGGGACCTCGGCGCCGGCGCCGGCGCCGGCGCGGGGAGCGAGCCCGGTGACGTGACCGAGGCCGAGGCCGAGGCCGAGGCGCCGGAGCCGGGTGCACCGGAAGAAGCGGAAGAGACGGAAGAAACGAACGAGAGGGGAGGCGAGGGGTGACCCGACTTCGAATCGCGACGCGGGGCAGCGAGCTCGCCCTGGTCCAGGCCCGGCACATCGCCTCGCGGATCGGGAAGGAGCTCGGTCTCGACAGCGAGCTCGTGGTGCTGCACACGACCGGCGATCGGATCCTGGATCGCCCGTTGGCGAAGATCGGGGGCAAGGGCCTCTTCATCAAGGAGATCGAGGAAGCGCTCCTCGACGGACGCGCCGATCTGGCGGTGCACAGCGCCAAGGACGTTCCGGCCCGCATCGCCCCGGGCTGTCGACTCGCCGGCTATCCCGAGCGCGTCGATCCCCGGGACGCCCTCGTCGCCCGCGAGCGGGGGGTCCGCCTCGAGAGCCTGCCCCACGGCGCGCGGGTGGGCACCGGCAGCACCCGGCGCGTCGCGTTGCTGCGCCGCCAGCGTCCCGACCTCGAGATCGTGCCGCTGCGAGGCAACGTGCCGACGCGGATCGGGAAGATCGAAGGCGAAGGGCTCGATGCGGTGATCCTCGCCTGCGCCGGCATGGATCGGCTGGGACTCGCGGATCGCATCGACGAGCGGATCTCTCCCGACGCGATGCTGCCGGCGGTGGGGCAGGGGCTGCTGGCGCTCGAGACGCGGGCGGAAGACGAGTGGCTCGAGCGGCTGGGGGCCTTGGAGGATCCGCGGGTCGCCGTCCGGGCGCGGGCCGAGCGGGCCTTCCAGGTCCGGCTGGGCGGCGATTGCAGCGTGCCGCTGGCCGGCTTCGCGGAGCTGAGGGACGGGCGGGTGCTGCGCATGCGCGGGTTGGTCGCCAGCCTCGACGGACGCGAGCTGGCGTGGGCCGAGCAATCGGGGCCCCAGGCGGAGCCGGAGGCGCTCGGGGCGAGCGTCGCCGAGGCGGTGCTGGCGGCCGGGGGTGAGGCGATCCTGGCCGGTCTCGCCGAGGCCGAGGCGAACGCGGAGGACGAGCCGACGCGGGGCGCCGGGGATGGCTGAGACGGGTCGGGTCCTGCTGGTCGGCGCGGGGCCGGGCGATCCGGAGCTGCTCACCTTGCGCGGCGCGCGTGCCCTGGCCCGGGCCGACGTCGTGCTCTACGACCAGCTCGCCACCGAGGAGATGCTCGACCTCGTGCCCGACCATGCGATCCGCGTGAACGTCGGCAAGCGGGGACATGAGGCGCCCACCCGCAGCCAGCCCGAGATCGAGGCCTTGATGATCGAGCATGCCCGGGCGGGTCGCACGGTGGTGCGACTCAAGGGCGGCGATCCCCTGGTCTTCGGCCGCGGCGGCGAGGAGGCGAGCGCCTGCGCGGCCGCGGGGATTGCCTTCGAGGTCGTCCCGGGCATCTCGGCAGCGATCGCGGCCCTCGCCTACGCCGGCATCCCCGTCACCGACCGTCGCCACTCCGCCTCCTTCGCCGTGGTCACCGGCCACAAGGATCCCAGCCGTCCGGCGCAGCAGACGCGCTGGCGTGAGCTCGGCTCCGCCGTCGACACGCTCGTGATCCTGATGGGCATGCGGAACCTGCCGGGCCTGGTGGCCGAGCTGATCGCCGGGGGTCGATCGCCGGAGACGCCGGCGGCTGCGGTCATGCAGGGGTCGTTGCCCGAGCAACGCACCTGCGTGTCCACCCTGGGCCGTCTACCCGAGGCCGTCCGCGAGGCGGGGCTGACGGCACCGGCCACGATCGTGATCGGCGATGTCGTGCGCCTGCGCGAGGGGCTCTCGTGGTGGGAGCGGCAGCCGCTCTTCGGACGTCGGGTGTTGGTCACCCGGGCGCGGGAGCAGGCGGCCGAGCTCTCTGCCGCCCTGCGCGCGGCCGGCGCCGCCCCGATCGTCGTGCCCATGATCGAGCTCGGGCCGATCGAGGAGCCCGGCGGTCGTCGGCGCATCGCGGAGGTATTGGGCCAGCTGGATCGCTACCACGCCCTGGTCTTCACCAGCTCGAATGCCGTGCGCTTCTTCGCGCGCGCGCGCGCGGCGCACGCGGCGCACGCGGCGCACGCGGCACAGAGGGAGCAGACAACGCAGGTGGAATCCGACGCCCGACCCGCCGCGGCCGTGCGGGTGTTCTGCATTGGCGAGCGGACGGCCCAGGCCGCCCTCGCCGCGGGATTGCCGGTCCACCTGGTGGCGTCGGGACGCAGCGATGCGGAGGCCCTGCTCGCCCAGCTGCTGCCGGCCCTGCGCGGCGAAGGGGAGCGGGTGCTGATCCCGCGCTCCGAGATCGGACGCAGCGTGATCGCCGACGGGCTGAAGGCCGCCGGCGCGCGGGTCGACTCGGTCGCCTTCTACACGAACCGTCGACCCGCGATCGACGTGGAGGCGCTGCGTCGCATCCTGCGGGCGGGGGAACTCTTTGCGCTGACCTTCACGAGTCCCTCGACGGTGGATCATTTCGTCGACTGCCTCGACGATTCCGCCCGGGCGGCCGCCAGCCGCTGTATGATCGCCGCCATCGGGCGGACGACGGCGAGTCGACTCGAGGCGGTCGGGCTGCCGCCCCGGGTCGTCCCGGATCATCCGGACGTCGGCGCCCTGGTGGCGGGGCTCGTCGAGGCGGCGACGGGTACGACGGGAGACGCGGCGGAACACGCGGCGGACGACACGGCGGACGACAGCGCGGCCGAGGCCGACCTCGTCGAAGGTGGAGCCGGCCAGCAGGATCCGGCCAGGGAGGGCGAGAGCGGATGAGCTTCCCCGTCACACGGATGCGTCGCATGCGACGCACGGAGACCCTGCGCAGCCTGGTGCGCGAGACGCGGCTCGTGCGGGAAGACCTGATCCTGCCGCTGTTCGTGGTCGAAGGCAGTGGTCGTCGCGAGCCGGTCGGGTCCATGCCCGGGGTGCTGCGCTTCTCCGTCGACCAGGTCGTGCTCGAGTGCAAGCGGGTGCAGGATCTCGGTCTGCCGGGGGTGATCCTGTTCGGGGTCCCCGATGCGAAGGATGCGCGGGGCTCGGGGGCCGACGCGTCCGACGGCATCGTGCAGCGGGCCACCCGGGCGATCGCCGACGCCCTGCCCGGGCTCTGCGTGATCACCGACGTCTGCCTCTGCGAGTACACGGATCACGGCCATTGTGGCCTGATCCGGGCGGACTCCGGGGGCGGCGAGGTCGACAACGATCCGAGCGTCGAGCGTCTCGCCCGCACCGCGGTCTCCCATGCCCGTGCCGGGGCCACGCTGGTGGCGCCCTCGGACATGATGGACGGGCGCGTGGCAGCGATCCGCCGAGCACTCGATGCGGACGGCTTCGAGGACGTCGGGATCCTGTCCTACGCGGCGAAGTATGCGAGTGCCTTCTACGGGCCCTTCCGGGAGGCGGCGGAGAGCACGCCCGGGATGGGTGATCGACGCGGCTATCAGATGGATCCGGCCAACCGCCGGGAGGCCCTGCGCGAGATGCGACTCGATCTCGAGGAGGGGGCCGACATGTTGATGGTGAAGCCGGCGATGGCGTACCTCGACATCCTGGCGGATGCCCGACGCGAATTCGACGTTCCTCTGGCCGCCTATCATGTCTCGGGGGAGTACGCGATGATCAAGGCCGCGGCCGAGCGCGGCTGGATCGACGAGGCGCGGGCGATGGAGGAGTCGCTGGTCGCGATCAAGCGCGCCGGGGCCGATCTGATCCTGACCTACGCCGCCGCGGACGTCGCGGCGCGGCTCTGAAGGAGGCCCCGTGTCGCTTCGCTACAAGGTGGTCGAGATCGGGACCGTGACCGATGAGGAGATCGAGAAGGCGCTGAACGAGTGGACCGCCGAAGGCTGGGATTTCGACACCATGCAGTTCGCCATGCGCGACGGCTCGAAGCGCCCGAGCATGGCCTTCCTGACCTTCACCCGGGAAGAGTCGGACTAACGCGACCAGCTCTCCGATGCACCCGACCGCGTGGCGGAGCGTCGGGCGACCCGCTCGGCCTGCAGGTCGGGCCAGATCTCCCGAGCCAGGATCTCGAAGGAACGCTCGATCATCGCGGCCGGCAGATGCGGGATGCGCGGGCGGACGATCAGCAGGTCGACGTCGAGTCGAAGACAGTCCCGGCGCAGCCGCTCGCGCACCGACTGCGGCGTCCCCACGATCGCCCGCGCCTCGAGGGGGGCCTCGAGAGCGTGGCGCAGGGACGCGGGCCCGCGCAGCCGTCCCTGGGACATCTCCGCCGCCAGGATCGTGCGGGCGGTTTCCAGCATCCGGGCATCGTCGCAGACGAAGACCGTGCGCATCAGGAGCGACAGGCTGCGGCGATCAGGACCGGGCAGCAGGGCGCGATGCCGGGCCTGGTTCTGCCCGATCTGATCCAGGGTCTCGACCGGCGAGGCGAGGTAGGGGAGACCGCGACGCGCGGCCTGGGCAAGGCCCTTGGGCCCGAAGGCGGCGACGGCGAGCGGGGGATGCGGACGCTGGTGGGGCGCGAGGGGGCTGCCGCGGTCCTGGGCCTCCCGCCAGATCTCGAGCATGCGATCGAGGGACTCGTCGAAGCGATCCCGCTTCGAGGCGGGATCGACGCCGAAGGCCTCGAGCATCGGGCGGCGGAAGCCGCGCCCGAGGCCGACGAGGGCCCTGCCCCGGGAGATGCGATCGAGCGCGGCGATCTGACCCGCGAGCACCTCCGCCGGATGCAGCGGGAGCAGCAACGAGGTCGTCCCGAGCCGGATCCGCTCGGTGCGGGCCGCGAGGCCGGCCAGCTCGATCAGGGGAGCCGGACAGCCCCCGGGCGCGAAGTGCATCTCGGGCAGCCAGACCGAGTGCAGGTCGAGCCGCTCGGCCTCCAGCACCCAGGCGCGATCCCGGTCGAGGGCCTTCGCATCGTGACCGCCGCCGAGCGCCAACCCCAATCGCGGCTCCGCCAGCCCCCAGATGGAGCGGGATTCGGTTCCGGGATCGCAGGACAGCCCGGGTCGGGGGTCGGAGTCGAGGACCACCGCGCGACGGTATCACTCCCGCGTGGCCAGCTCCCAGGGGATTTGCGTCACCCTGGGGGATTGCCTAAGCTTCTCCTGGAGACTTCGTGCCCCGAAGGCCGAAACCTTCGGGGCCGTTCGTCCGATCCTGCGGGTAGACTCACGGGGAGCCCCCGGGATTCCCGTGTCATGGCGCGACGAACCCGATGGACGAAGGGATGGGTCGGGGACGGAGAGCTCGGCACGACGGCGGTGGTCCGGACGTGGTGGAGGGGACGAGATGATCGAGACGATTCTGGTTGCAACGGACGGATCCGAAGACGCGAACGCCGCCGAGCAGACGGCCATGGGGCTCGCTTCCAGGCTCGACGCCCGGCTGTCCGGTGTATCCGTCGTCGATGATCGGCTGCTCCACTCGCCCCCGAATGCGGGGCTGAGCCTACCGCCCTTCCCAGAGGCCGAGCTGTCGGCCTACTACCGCGCTCGCGCCGAGGCGGTGGCGCGCCGCTTCAGCGAGCGCGCGCGCGGCGAAGGGCTCGAGGCGCCCTGCGACGTACTCCAGGGTGCTCCCGACGAGCGCATCGTCGAGAAGGCGCAGGGCTTCGATCTGCTGGTGATCGGTCGGACTGGGACCGCCGTCGGAAACCGTGGTTCCCTGATCGGTGCCACCGTGGACTCGGTGCTGCGCAAGACGACGCGGCCCACCATCCTCGTCCCGAACGGGGCGCCGCTCACGGGGCCGCTGGTGCTGGGCTTCGACGGCTCGCCCGGATCGCGGATCGCTGCGAAGCTGGCGGTCGCCCTCGCCAACGGACTCAACGAAGGGGTGCACGTCTTCGTCGACTCGAAGGACAAGGGGCGGGCGGTGGCCCGCTTCGACGAGGTGCGTCAGCTGGTGGGGGGGCTCGCGGTGCCGGTGCGCGAGACCTCTTCGACCCTCGGCCGGCCCGACGTCAAGATCGTCGACACCGCGAAGGAGATCCGAGCCAGCATGATCGTGATGGGTGCCTACGGGCGCAATCGGATCTCGGAGTACTTCCTCGGCAGCAACGCGTCCTCGGTGGCCCGGACCTCGCCGGTGGCCGTGCTGCTCGCACGCTAGCCCCGGTGCCGCGCACGCCGCGGCCGGTGTCGCTGGCAGAGCTCGCCGATCGGATCGGCGGCGTCGTCGAAGGAGACTCCGGCCGGACGATTGCCGGCTTCGGCTCCCTGCCGAAAGCGGGCCCGGATGAGCTCGTCTTCCTGCGCGATGCGGCTCATACGCCCTTGCTGCGTCGGTCCGCCGCGCGTGCCGTGCTGCTGCCCCCCGGTCTCCCGGCGGAGGGCCGGGAAGCCATTCGCAGCGCGAGGCCCGGCTACGACTTCGCGCGCCTGATCGAGGCCTTCGCGCCGCGAGCCCGTCCGCCACTGGGTATGGCCGAGGGCGCCTGGATCGACGCTTCAGCCCGGGTGGATCCGACGGCCTCCGTGTGTGCCGGGGCCTTCGTCGGCCCGGGCTGCCAGATCGGACCCCGCAGTATCCTGGGCAGCCATGCCAGCCTGGTGGCCGACGTGACGGTCGGGGCTGATTGCTGGATCCATCCCGGGGTGGTGGTGCGGGAGGAGAGCTGGATCGGAGATCGCGTCGTGCTCCAGCCTGGCGTCGTAGTCGGGGCGGAGGGTTTCGGCTACGTGCCGGACGAGGCGGGTCGGCCCGTCGCGATGGCCCAACGCGGACGCGTGGTGATCGAGGACGACGTCGAGATCGGGGCCAACAGCACCATCGACCGCGCCACCCTCGACGAGACGCGGATCCGCCGCGGTGCCAAGATCGACAATCTCGTCCAGATCGCGCACAACTGCGACATCGGCGAGGACGCGCTGATCGTGGCGCAGACCGGGCTCTCGGGCGGCACGATCGTCGGTCGCGGGGCGATCGTGATGGCCCAGGCCGGCTCGACGGGTCATCTGCGGATCGGGGACCGCGCCTTCGTCGGTGCGCGCACGGGCCTCCATCGCGACGTGCCCGACGGCGGTCGGGTCTTCGGCGCGCCGCAGATGGAGGAGCGGGGCTGGCATCGCTCGGTCGCGGCGCTCCGACGTCTGCCGGAGCTGCTGAGGCGGGTCCGGCGACTCGAGCGGCGGCTCGGCGATCGAGGTGGCGCGGGCCGCCCGTTCGGGGGAGACTCGGAGGCCGACTGAAGATCGGTCTGGAGTCCTGCTGCGCATGCGCCTTTCGAGAACGCCGCTGTCCGTGCTGCGGATCGAGCTCAGCGAGGCCCGGGAGGGGGCCGAAGTCGAGGCCCTGCTGCAACGCCTCGATGGTGACGGTCGAGCGGGCGCCCTCGAACTGGCGGCCCGGGCACGGGCCCGGCTGGAGCGGAATCGACGCGAGCGAGATCGGATCAGGAGTCTGCTCGCCTATCGGGACGCGCTCGAGGCAAGGGGCGTGCGGGGGATCGCCGGAGTCGACGAGGTGGGTGTCGGTCCGCTGGCCGGTCCCGTGGTGGCGGCGGCCGTCGTCCTGCCGGAGCGACCCTCCTTGATGGGTCTGGACGACTCGAAGCGGCTGGCGCCCGCGCGGCGGGAGACGCTGGCCGCCGAGATCCATGGCATCGCCCTCGGCGTCGGCCTGGCCGAGGTCGGCGTCGAGACGATCGATCAGGTCGGCATCTACAAGGCGTCCCTCGAAGCGATGCGCCGGGCGGTGGCGAGCCTGTCGCGGGTCGTGGAGCTCGGGCATCTGCTGGTCGACGCCCGGACGGTGCCCGGCGTCGCCTTCGCACAGACCCCGATCGTGAAGGGCGACTCCAAGGACGCGAGCATCGCCGCGGCCTCGATCGTCGCCAAGGTGCATCGGGACGCGCTGATGAAGAAGCTCGCCCGCCGTCATCCCGACTATGGATTCGATCGCCACATGGGTTACGGGACATCGGACCATCTCGCAGCGCTCGCTCGCCTCGGTCCCTGTCCGATCCACCGTCGTTCCTTCGCGCCCGTGGAACGTGCCGCTCGCGGGCTCTCGCACGTGTCCCGGGCGCGAGCCTGATGCGCCCGGTCTCCGACGACGCACCGCCGGTTCATGTCCTGCGCTCGAGGCCCGAGGACTTCGTCGTGATCGAGGAGCCGCTCTATCCGGCCTCGGGCTCGGGCAAGCATCTGTTTTTGTGCGTCGAGAAGCGCGGGCGGACGACCGAGCAGGTCGCGCGCGACCTGGCCCGAGTGGCCGGGATTCCCGGGCGAGACGTGGGCTATGCGGGGCGAAAGGATCGCCATGCGCTCACGCAGCAGTGGTTCTCGTTGCCCGGGGTCGATCCGGAGAGGGCGCTCTCGTTCGAGATTCCTGGAGCGCGGGTGCTCGAGGCTCGGCGCCACGAGCACAAGCTGAAGACGGGACATCTTCGGGGCAATCGCTTCGAGATCGTCCTGCGCGGTGAGGGGTCGGAGGCGATCGATGTCGTGCAGCAGCGCGCGTCGGAGCTCGTGCGGCGAGGCATGCCGAATCGCTACGGGGCCCAGCGCTTCGGCCGCGAAGGGGACAACGCCGAGCGGGCCCGCCAGATGCTCGCGACGGGGCGCGCGCCCCGGGATCGCCGCGCCGCGCGATTCCTGCTCTCGGCGCTGCAATCGGAGGTCTTCAATGCAGTGCTCGAGGAACGGCGCGAGGCCCTCGATTCCGTCGAGCTCGGCGATCTGGCCCGGGTCGAGCAGAGCGGGGGCCTGTTCTGGGTCGACGACCTCGAGCGGGATCGGGCCCGTGCCGCCGCCTTCGAGATCAGCGCGACGGGTCCGATCTTCGGCACGCGCATGCGGGCGCCGACCGGCGAGATCGCGGCCCTCGAGCAGGCTGTCTTCGACCGCTTCGGCCTGCCGGCGCCGGAAGCGTTCCGCTTGCCACGCGGGCTGCGGGCGCGCGGCGGTCGCCGTCCGCTGCGGGTGCGGCCGGAGGCGCTCGTGATCGAGCCCCTCGAATCCGAGCCGGGGCTGCGCGTGTACTGTGGCCTGCCGTCCGGTGCCTACGTGACCGTGCTGCTCGAGAGCCTGGTCGGTCCTGTCCGGGACGCGCACGCGCCCTCGCGCCGCGACGACGTGGGTAGCGATGACGTGAGGCGGGAGTCGGGGGTATGCTCCGAGGGTTCCACCATGACCGGATCGAATGCCCCGGCCTCCGTTCCGGGCCAGCTGCCAGGAGAGTGAATCCATGAACGTTGCATCGGCCATCACGGATCTGATCGGGGGCACGCCTCTCGTTCGCCTGAATCGCGTCGTCGGCGATTGCCCCGCCACGATCCTGGGCAAGCTCGAGTCCGCCAACCCCGGCAACAGCGTGAAGGATCGCATCGGTCTCGCCATGATCGAGGCCGCCGAGCGCGACGGGGATCTGATCCCCGGCGTATCGACGATCGTCGAGCCCACCAGCGGCAATACGGGCATCGCCCTCTCCTTCGTCGCGGCAGTCAAGGGCTATCCCTGCGTCGTCGTCATGCCCGATACGATGAGCCCGGAGCGCCGGGTGACGATGCGCGCCTTCGGTGCGAAAATCATCCTCACCGAGGGCGCCAAGGGGATGAGGGGTGCGATCGATCGGGCGAACGAGATCGCCGCCTCGATCGAGAACTCCTTCATGCCCCAGCAGTTCCGGAACCCGGCCAATCCCGAGGTCCATTTTCAGACGACGGCCCGGGAGCTCTGGGACGACACCGACGGCAGCCTCGATGCGCTGGTGGCCGGGGTGGGCACAGGCGGCACGATCACGGGCGTCGCCCGGTACTTCAAGCCGAAGAAGCCCGGCTTCGCGGCGGTTGCCGTCGAGCCCGACGACAGCCCGATCCTGTCCGGAGGGTCGCCAGGACCGCATAAGATCCAGGGCATCGGGCCGGGCTTCGTGCCCGAGATCCTCGATACGGATCTGCTCGACGGGGTCATCACGATCTCGAACGACCGCGCCGTCGAGATGGCGCGTCGTCTGGCCCGGGAGGAGGGGATCTTCTGCGGGATCTCCGCGGGCGCGAACGTGGCGGCCGCCATCGAATACGGTCGGCGGCCCGGCAACGAGGGCAAGATGATCGCGACGATCATCTGTGATTTCGGCGAGCGCTACATCCAGACCGTGCTCCTGGAGGCCCTCCGCTACGAGGGGAGCGATTCCCTGGACTCTTGAACCGACCTGTCCGCTGACGCGTTCCTGCCCGCTCGCCCCGCTCGCCCCGCTCGCCCGGCCCGCCTGTCCGGCGGTCGGCACGATCGCCACGATCGCCACGATTGCGCGGATCCGATCGTTAGGTTGCGCCGAGGGCCGATCGGCGACATAGTCTCGCGGTGTCGGCCCCTCCCCGGGACGGCGCGCGGGTCGCCGGGAACGCGCTGGAAACGCGCCGGGAACGAGAGTCATGACGCGAGACCAGAAGAAAGCCGAGAGCCGTCGTCGGATCCTGGATGCAGCGCGGGCGGTCTTCTTCCGGGATGGCTTCATGAAGGCCAATCTCGACGAGATGGCGGAGAAGGCGGGCGTCGCCAAGGGCACCCTCTACCGCTATTTCGACAGCAAGGCCGATCTCTATGTGGCCGTGCTGGCCCGGAACTCCAGCAACTTCGTGGTCCAGATGGAGGAGGCGGCGACCCGTGGCGCCGACGCAATCGAGCGGCTGCGATCCATCGCCCGCTTCTACTTCCAGCATTGGCTGGACCATCCCGACAACTTCCAGATCTTCTGGGCGATCGACAACGAGAGCGTGATCGGGGAGCTGCCCAGCGAGGCGATCGAGGAGACGGCGCGTTACTGGGAGTTCAGCCTGAACATCCTGAATGGCGTGCTCGAGCGGGGCGTGCGCGACGGCGAGTTCGTCGAGCACGACACCTGGGAGATCGCGCACGTGCTGTGGTCGCTCGCGAACGCGTTGATCGAGTCGGACAACACGAAAGCTCGGCGCAAGATCCGCAAGCGTCCACTCGAGCCGCTCTACGAGCACGCCATCGAAATCGTGATCCGGGGCATCCTCGCCGAGCCCACCCGGATCGACGTGGCGCCGCCGAATGGGCTGGCGGTTCCGCCGGTCGCGGAGGCCGAGTCTTCCTAGGCAGGGCGCTGCGACGCGATACCATCGCAGCGTGACGCAAACCGACCAGGACGCCCCCTCCAGCCCGACCCGAACCCGGCTCGTCGTGATCGACGGCGCCAACACCCTCTACCGCGCCTTCTTCGCGCTGCCCGGGTTGCGGGCGCCCGACGGGCGTCCCACGAACGCCGCCTACGGCTTCGTCACCATGCTCATCAAGGTCCTGAGGGAGGAGCGTCCGACCCACGTGGTCGTCGCGAAGGATCCCCGCGGCGGCAGCTTCCGCAACGAGATCTACCCCGAGTACAAGGCTGGACGGGAGGCCCAGCCGGAGGATCTCACGGCGCAGCTCCCGCTGGTCGAGGCGCTCTGCGAGGCGTTTCGCGTGCCGATCCTCGAGGTGCCGGACTTCGAGGCGGACGACGTGATCGCGACGCTGGTCGAGCAGGCGCCGGAGGGTGCCGAGGTCTGCATCGTCTCGACCGACAAGGATCTGATGCAGCTCGTCCGTCCCGGGGTGGAGCTGCTCGATACGATGAAGGGCCGGCGCATCGACGCCGCCGCGGTCGAGGAGCGCTTCGGGGTTCCGCCAGCCCAGCTGCTCGATCTGCGCGCCCTGGTCGGGGACCCCAGCGACAACATTCCCGGGGTGAAGGGGATCGGCGAGAAGGGGGCGGCCCAGCTGATCCGAGATTGGGGCTCGCTCGATGCGCTGCTGGAGGGAGCGGAGCAGGTCAAGGCGAAGCGGGCTCGCGAGGGACTCCTCGCCCAGGCGGAGGAGGCGCGGCTGTCTCGTAAGCTGGCGACGCTCTGTGCCGAGGTGCCGTTGGAGCCGGAGTGGGAGGCGTTCGCCGTGCGGGCGCCGGATCGCGAGCGGCTGCGCGCGCTCTACCAGGAGCTCGGATTCACCCGGCTGCTCGAGGCGCTCGATCGGTCGGATGCCGAGCAGGTTCCCGCGGCGGGTGCGGCGCCGCGGCCCGGCGAGCGCCAGGCTCCGGTCGAGCTGCTGCGCGAAGATGTGGAGCTCGCCGATCGGATCGGATGTCTGGCTTCGTACGAGACGATCGCCCTCGAGCCCATCGTGCTGGGACAGGGCGCGGCGGAGAGCCGGCTGGTGGGTCTCTGCGTGGCGGCCCGCGAAGGCGAGCCGATGCATGTCGTGCTCGGCGGGGACGGGCTGCTGGATCGCGAAGGGGTGTCCTCGGAAACGCTGGTGGAAGCCTTTCGCGACCTCTGGAAGAGCGGAAGCGGCCCGGGTTGGATCGGATTCGACACCAAGACCATCCAGAGCCTCTTCGCCGAGGCGGGCCTCGAGCTGCCTCTTCCGGACCTCGATGTGCTGATCGCCGGCCAGCTTCTGGACGCGACCGGGGCCCATCAGGTCTCGGCCCTCGCCGCGGAGTACCTGGGTCGCTCGGTCACGAGCTGGGAGGAGCTGGCTGGACGCGGGGCCCGGGCGAAATCCGTCGAGCAGCTGGGCCCGGAGGCGGTCTCCCGCTGGGCCGCGGCGCAGGTCGAGGCGCTGCTCGCGTTGCAGCCGGTGCTGCGCGATCGGCTCGAGGCGGACGGGCTGACGCGCCTCTACGAAGACGTCGAAGGACCGCTGACCGCGGTGCTCTCGCGCATGGAGCGGGCGGGCGTGCGGATCGACGCGGAGCAGCTGGAGGAACTCTCCCGGGAGCTCGAGAAGGAGCTCGATCGGATCGAGCGCGAGATCCATCGCCTGGCCGGCGAGGAGTTCCTCGTGAGCAGTCCGAAGCAGCTGCAGGTCATCCTGTTCGACAAGCTGGGGCTGCCCGTCGTGAAGAAGACGAAGACCGGCTACTCGACGGACGAGAGCGTGCTCGAGCAGCTCGCCGCCCATCACGAGCTGCCCGGCCGCGTCCTGGCCTGGCGGAAGATCTCGAAGCTGAAGACGACCTACATCGATGCGCTGCCGCCGCTGGTGAGTCCGCGGACGGGACGCATCCATCCCCACTTCCATCAGCTCGGCGCTGCCACCGGCCGGCTCTCCGCCTCCAACCCGAACGTGCAGAACATCCCGATCCGGGGGGAACAGGGAGCGCGGATCCGGGAGGCCTTCGTGCCGGGGGAGGGCCATCTGCTGATGTCGGCGGACTACTCCCAGGTGGAGCTGCGCATCGTGGCGCACTACTCGGGGGATGCCTCGCTCATCGAGGCCTTCCGGCAGGGCCAGGACATCCATCGGCGCACGGCCGCCGAGGTCGCCGGGATCGCCCTCGACGACGTCAGCGAGGAGCAGCGGGCCCGGGCCAAGGCGGTGAACTTCGGGATCATCTACGGCTCCTCGGCCTACGGGCTGGCCCAGCAGCTCGGCATCGCGGCGGGGGAGGCGCAGGAGACGATCGACGCCTACTTCGCGCAGTACGAGGGCGTGCGCCGGTTCCTCGACGAGACGACCCGGCAGGCCCGGGAGCAGGGTTTCGTGCGGACGCTGCTCGGCCGGCGTCGGGCGCTGCCGGATCTCGCCTCGCGCAATCGCACCCTGCGCCAGGCGGCGGAGCGGATGGCGACGAATACCGTGATCCAGGGGACGGCCGCCGACCTGATCAAGAAGGCGATGGTCGAGGTGGACGAGACGCTGCGAGCGGAGGGGCTGGGCACGCAGATGCTGCTACAGGTCCACGACGAGCTGGTCTTCGAGCTGCCCGAGAGTGAGCAGGAGCGGCTCGCGGAGCTGGTGCGGGAGCGGATGGAGGGTGTGGCGGAACTGGCCGTGCCCCTGACGGTCGAAATCGGGGTCGGCCGGAGCTGGCGGACGGCGCATTAGCGGGGCGGGAACCCACCGAAGAGCAGCGGCGGTCGCGTTCGTCCGATCTCTCGTGCTTCAGCTGCTCGAGAGTGTTGCTCGACTCAGAGCCCCCCTTGGGTCATAGCGGGCGGGCCTGATCGGTCGCCGATCGGGGCCGCCTGGAAAAAGTTCGCGAAGGCCAAAAAAAACTTCGCCACCTGGACCAGGGTGGGGCCCACCTTCCAAGTACATATAGCCGAATTCCCCTTCCCAGGGATGACCCGGAACGCCTTCGTGGCGTTCCGGGTTTTTGCTTTCGGGTCATGAATCTGGGGGAAATCTCGCGTGGCAGGGCGCGTCGGTCGGAATTCCCAGGAGCCGCAGGATCGGCAGGAGGAGAGAGTGTCTCAGCTCAGCAGCTTCGCCTTGGCCAGGGCGTACTCCGCCTCGGAGAGCACCCCCTGCTCGAGAAGCTGACTCAGCTTGCGAAGCTGGTCGGCCAGAGCGTCGCCCTGTTGGACCTCGATCGGGAAGGAGACGTCCCCCGAGACGAGGAAGTCCGCGTCCTCGTCTTCCTTCTCCGATTCGCGCTCGTCCGATTCGAGCCCGGGTGCCAGGATCGCGTCCTCGAGCTCGATCTCGGGGGCGGCGGTCCCGAGTGTCTGTTCGGAGGTCGAGCCGGCTCGTGAACCCGTCGTCGTGATCGCGGGTCGCTCGAGCCCCGCGCCGGCCTCGAACTCCAGTGAGAGGGCCTGCCGGGACGCCCCTGAGCGCATCGCTCGGCGCTCCGCCACGACGAGGTCGTGGCGTACGGAGGAGGTCGCGCGATCGGCCGAGCCTTTCGCGAGAGGCGCAGCTGGCCGGGCCCGTTGGGCAGCCTGTCGCTGACCGCGGAGCAGCTGGACGGCTCCGATCGCGAAGAGAAGCAGCGCCGGAAAGACGCTCGCGGCGGGCAGCAGCTCCCGGGTCGACGCGAGGAAGGCCAGGGTAGAGAGGACCAGAAGCAGGGCGCCGGAGATCCGGGTGTCGGACATGACGAGTCGATCCTCTGGTCGCTTGGATGGTCGATCCGGGGGGAGTCGCGAGGTGGCCTTCGAAGGAGTCTGCACCGTTGGGGCTTGCATCGGCGTGGATACGGGCCTTCCTTGAGGTCACGATCGAGAATCGATGCGGAGGCGGGGTGTAATCACATCGCTCGAGCCTCATCGACCGCCGCGGGCCGCTTCGAAGAGCTTTCGAGGCACCTCGGGATCGGCGCGCGGGATCCGCGCCAGCT
>CAYWGW010000054.1:0-19542 GCA_964457385.1 uncultured Spirochaetaceae bacterium | reverse complement strand
CAAACGGAC
This sequence comes from uncultured Spirochaetaceae bacterium, assembly GCA_964457385.1. GTDB lineage: Bacteria > Myxococcota_A > UBA9160 > UBA9160 > UBA4427 > UBA4427. The sequence continues at coordinate 19,533 of CAYWGW010000054.1, read as the reverse complement.
CGGGCCCGAGTCCGGCAATCTCGATCACGCGCAGTCCAGCAAGCGGTCCCATCCGTTCCTCCTCGAAGGCGTTCCAATGAAGGCCCGGAAGTATAGGAAAGGCCTGGGCGGTCTCCGCCGAGAGGAGAGCGCGTGAGACCGGTGCGAGGAGATGTAGAGTGGGCGCCGCGGGTCGGTGGGATCGAGCTAGACTAGGCGATCCGATCGTCGAGGGCGACACGAAGACACGGAAGGATCCTTCCATGCGAGTCGAGGACCGGGGCGGGCGAGTTCTCCTGCTGTCGATCGTCTGGCTGATGAGCCTGGCGGTCGGCTGTGCCGAGGAGGAGTCGCGCTCGAGCGATCGGACTGCGGGCTGGCCGAGCTACGGGATGGACGCAGGGGGGAGCCGCCACTCGCCCCTCGACCAGATCACGCCGGAGAACGTGGACCGCCTGCGGCTCGCCTGGAAATACCATACCGGCGACGTGCTCGATGGCTCCGAGAGCCTGGCGCCGACCAGCTTCCAGGCGACGCCCATCCTGCTGGAGGACACGCTCTACCTTTGCACGCCCTTCAACCGGGTGATTGCCCTCGACGCGGAGACCGGCGCGGAGCGTTGGTCCTACGATCCCGAGGCGGATCTCGAAGGGGTGTACACGCTGAGCTGCCGGGGTGTCTCGAGCTGGATCGACTCCCGGGCGAGACGGGCGGATGTCTGCGCGGCGAGGATCTTTTCGGGGACACTCGATGGACGCCTGATCGCCTTGGATGCCGAGACGGGAGTCCCGTGTCGTGACTTCGGCGAGGGGGGCTTCGTCGATCTGCGCCGCGGGGTCGGGGATCCGAGGCCCGGGGAGTACGGCGTGACGTCGCCGCCCCTGGTGATCGGAGATCGCGTCGTGACGGGCTCGATGGTGCTCGACAACCGGCGCCTGGACGCGCCCAGCGGCGTCGTGCGGGCCTACTCTGCCCGATCGGGCAAGCTGCTCTGGGCCTGGGATGCGCTACCGCCAGGACAGACGACCGGCGGGACGATCGGTACGAGCGGAGCGGGCGAGTTTCGGGCGGGAACGACGAACGCCTGGAGCGTGCTGTCCGCGGATCACGAGCGGAATCTCGTCTTCGTGCCGACGGGTAATACCTCACCCGACTACTTCGGCGGCCTGCGCGACGGGCTCGACTACTACTCGAGCTCGATCGTGGCCCTCGATGCCGACAGTGGGGAGCCGGTCTGGCGCTTTCAGACCGTCCATCACGATCTCTGGGACTACGACGTCGCGGCCCAGCCGGTGCTCTTCGACTTTCCGACCCCGCGCGGGCCGGTTCCGGGCCTGATCGGGGCGACGAAGATGGGGCATCTCTTCTTCCTGGATCGGCTGAGCGGTGAACCGCTGCTGCCGGTGGAGGAGAGGCCGGTGCCGGGTCGCGCGGCACCCGGGGACTTCGTGTCGCCGACGCAGCCCTTTCCAATCAAGCCACCGCCGCTGCATCCCGCGGAGCTCATTCCCGAAGACGCCTTCGGCTTCGTGCCCTGGGACGAGAAGTCCTGTCGCGAACGGATCGCCTCGGCCCGCTCCCAGGGCATCTTCACTCCCCCCAGCACCCAGGGCACGATCCAGTACCCGGGCATGGTGGGCGGCATGAACTGGGGCAGCCTCTCGGTCGACGCGGGACGACGGCTGATGGTCGTCAACACACAGCGGGTCGCGACCTGGACCCGGCTGGTGCCGCGGGCCGAGTTCGACGCGATGGTGGAGCACCAGGGCGGGATGCCGAAGTACGGCTTCGAGCCCCAGGAAGGGACACCCTACGCGCTCGAGCGTTACCCCCTGCTGTCGCCGCATCTGGGCGCGCCCTGCAACCCGCCGCCCTGGGGCACGCTGGTCGCCGTGGATCTGGCCAGCGGCGACCTCGTCTGGGAGGTGCCCCTCGGCAACACGCGCAACCTCGCTCCCTGGCCGATCTGGCATTTCCTGGGTGATATCGGGGTTCCGAATCTCGGCGGACCCATCACCACGGCGAGCGGACTGACCTTCATCGGCGCCACCACCGACGGCTATCTACGTGCCTTCAAGACGGCGACCGGGGAGGAGCTCTGGCGGGCGAGTCTGCCGACCAGCGCCCACGCCACGCCGATGACCTATCGCATCCGTCCAGACGGACCCCAGCTCGTCGTGGTGGCGGCGGGGGGACATATGTTGCTGGGCACCGAGCCCGGTGATGCGCTTCTCGCCTATGCGCTGCCCGATTAGGCGCTGCCCGACCAGGCGCTGCTCGCCAATGCGCTACCCGAGCAGGGACGTGGGCAGGGCAGGGAGGACGCGACGATGACGGAGGCTGGAGGCGGATCGGCGCCGGACGGGGCGGGCGGCAGCCTGGTGACGGTCCTGGATCGTGGCTTCGCGGCGCTGGCCGGCTGGTCCTTCGATCACCGTGGCTGGGTGACGGCCGTCTGTCTGCTGATCTTCGGCGGCGGACTGGTCCTGGCCGGCCGGGTCGAGACCGACACGAGCTACGAGGCCTACTTCCACGAAGGGGACTCCACCTATCAGGCCTACGAGGCCTATCGCGAGGACTTCGGCTCGGACGAGGTGGCCTACATCGGCTACGAGCTGCCCGGGCGAGAGCATGGGCCCTGGGATCTAGAGGCGATGCGGAGGCTGGAGTCACTGACCCGGGCGCTGGAGGATGTGCCCTTCGTCTACGAGGTGACGACCCTGGCCAACGTCGAGCTCACGGAAGGCCGGTCCGATGGGATCGAGATTTCGAAGCTCTGGGACGAGCTGCCCGAGACCCAGGCGGCGCTGCTCGAGCGACGGGAGGCCTATCTCTCCAAGCCCTGGATAGTGGGCGGCCTGCTCGCCGAGGACGCTCGCTTCGGCGCGATCATTCTCGACATGGATCGCTCGAGCACCGACCCGCCGGAGGCGATCGTCTGGGACGAGAGTCGCGGGGCGGAGGATCTCGAGAACGTCTATCCACAGGTCAGCGACGCGAAGATCAGTGAGATCCTGGCTCGGCCGGAGTATCGCGATTTCCGATTCTACTACTCCGGCGACGTCCCGCTGAACGCGTACTACAACCGGATCATGACTCGTGAGCCGCTGCTGCTGCTGGGGCTCTCCCTGGTGCTGGTCTCGGGGACGCTGCTCTTTTTCTTCCGGACCTGGGTGAGCGTGCTGATGCCGGCGCTCGTCCTGCTCTCGAGCTTCGTCCTGATGCTGGGGCTGATGGGGGTGATGGGCTGGAAGATTGGACTCACGTTCCTGACGGCGCCGCCCCTGCTGATGGCGGTCGGTGTGGCCCACTCGGTCCATATCCTCTCCGAGTTCCGGGTGCAGCGGGGCGAACGGGGCGATCGCCGCGCGGCGCTGGTCGAGACGCTGCGACTGGTCGGGACGCCGTGTCTGCTGACGAGCCTGACGACGGCAGCGGGCTTCCTCTCGATGAGCTTCGTGCCGATCAAGTCGCTTTCGCAGTCCGCGCTCTACACGGCGGCTGGGGTGCTGGCGGCCTTCGTGCTCTCGCTGACGCTGTTGCTGGCGCTGCTCTCCTTCGGCCCTCGGGACGGGCGCGCGGTCCAGGGTCGGGCTCAGGCTGCGGCCGGGGGCTTCGCGGGACAGGGCGTTCTCGGACTGGTGGGAATCCTGACACGGGTGGCGGAGTTGAATTTGCGCCATCGACGGGTGCTGCTCCTCGGCTTCGGTGCCTTCACGCTCGCCTGCGGCGTGGGCGCCCTGCGCGTGCAGGTCGACAGCAACTGGCTCGAGGACTTCTGGAGCGATGCCCCGATTCGGGTGGACACGGTTCGCGTGGACGACGAGATGGGCGGGACGACGAACATCATCTATGTCTTCGATGCCGGCGCCGCCGACGCCATAAAGGAGCCGGCGGCGCTACGCGAGATCGAGCGCCTCCAGACCCTTGCAAGGGAGGAGGATTGGCTCGTCCGGAAGAGCTACTCGATCGTCGACATCGTGAAGGATCTCAACCAGGTCTTCCACGACGGCGATCCCGGGTTCTACCGGCTTCCGGAGACGCGCCAGGAGGTCGCCCAGCTGCTGCTGCTCTACGAATCCTCGGGCGGGGAGGAGGTCGAGGAGTACGTCTCCCTCGACTACCGCCGGGCCAATCTCGAGCTACGCCTGCGGCTGGCCCCGACCAGCGAGACGGCGAAGCTGGTCGCGCGGCTCGACGCGGCGCTCGAAGAGGCGCCGCTGGTCACGACGCGCCTGACGCTCACGGGCATTGGCGCCCTCTGGCTGGAGCTGATGGACTACATCGTGGACAGCCAGCTCCAGGGCTTCGCGATCGCCTTCTCGGCGATCACGGCGATGATGATCCTGATCTTCCGTTCCGTTCGGATCGGCCTGATCTCGATGATCCCGAACCTGACACCGGTGCTGCTCGCGCTGGGTGCGATGGGATGGCTCGGAATCGATCTCGACTACAACAAAGCGATGATCGCCGCGGTGGCCATCGGGATCTCGGTGGACGATACGATCCATCTCATGACGCGCTTCCATCACGAGTTTGCGCGCCATGGGCACTACGAGACGGCGCTCCGGGCGGCTCTGACCGGGATCGGTCGAGCGCTCTTGATCACGTCGGTGGCCCTCGTGCTGGGGTTCCTGGTCTTCGGACTGTCGGAGCTACGCTCCCAGGCGACCTTCGGCGGACTGCTGGCGGCGGCGATCGTGACCGCCCTGATCGCCGACTTCTTCTTCATGCCGGCGCTGGTGCTAACCTTGCGACCCTTCGGGCCCGAGAGCGATCATGGGCGGGCGCCGATGGCGGCGCCTTCTGCGGTGGACGCCTCCGAGGCCGCGTGATGTCCTTCGAGGCCGTTCTGTTCGCGTCCGCGTGGTCCGAGACTGCCTCGAGCGAGGCCGCATCGATCGAGAGGAGATCCCGATGACCCTGACCCTGGCGACGTTTTTCCTGCTCCTCAGCGCGGTCGGGCTCGGACTCAGTGCCATCACCTTCTTCCGGATCCGCCTGCCGGGCATGCTGATCGTGCCGCAGTTCCTGATCGGATGGCTCACCGGGGAGCTGGCCCTTCAGACGATCGTCGGCCAGGCCCTCGTGACGCTCGCCTTCGTCGCCGGCGGCGTGTTGGAGGCGCCGGCGGGCCGCTTCGGCCTCGCGCTCACGCTGGTCTCCTGGGGGCTGCTGCTGGGCTGTCATCGCCGGAGCCTACGCGCCCATCGGGAGATCGCCGAAGCGCTGGCGCCTTTCGGGGTCACGCCGGAGTCCGACGTATCACCGATCCATGGCTTCCCGAATCCCTTCGGCTTCGGCCATCCGGAGGTGCGCGTCCTTCGCGATCTTCCCTATGGCGAGCCGCTACCGGGCGATCGCGGTCGGCGCAACCTGATGGATCTGGTGCTTCCGCGCGCGGCGAAGCCGGGAGATCGGCGGCCGGTGCTGTTGCAGGTCCACGGCGGTGCCTGGCTGATCGGCGACAAACGCGAGCAGGGGCGACCGCTGATGACGCACCTGGCGGCGCGCGGCTGGGTCTGCGTCGCCATCAACTATCGCCTCAGCCCCCAGGCGACGATGCCCGATCACATCGTCGACGTGAAGCGGGCGATCCGTTGGATCCGGCGGGAGATCGCCCAGCATGGCGGCGATCCCGACTTCCTCTGTATCACCGGCGGCTCCGCCGGCGGGAACCTCTGCGCCCTGGCCGCGCTGACGGCCAACGATCCCCGTTTCCAGCCGGGCTTCGAGGAGGTGGATACACGGATCGACGCCTGCGTGCCCTTCTACGGCGTCTTCGACTTCCTCGATCGGGCGGGGGATCGCGGGCGGGCGAAGATGGAGGCGGCGATCGGGGGGCGCGTCTTCAAGTGTCGCTCGGACGAGAATCCCGAGCTCTGGGACTCGGTCTCGCCGATCACCCGGATCCACGCGGAGGCCCCGCCCTTCTTCGTGATCCAGGGAAGCCACGACAGCCTCGTCTTCTCGGAGGAAGCGCGGACCTTCGTGAAGTGCCTGCGCGAGAAGAGCAGCGCTCCAGTGCTGCATGCCGAGCTGCTCGGCGCTCAACATGCCTTCGAGATCTTCCACTCGGTCCGCAGCGCCCATGCGATCCGGGGCGTGACGGCCTTTCTCGAGAAGGTTCATGCCGACTACGAAGGTGAGCGCGCCCCGACGGTTCGAGACGCGTCGGCTGCGCCTGAGACCGCAGCCCTGGATTCGAGCCCGGATTCGCGGTCCTAGCGCGCGCCGAGCATCGCGAGGCCGTCGAGGATGCGGTTGCGCAGCTCGGTGGGATCGATGACGTCGTCGTAGACGAGATGCTCCGCCATCCGATAGGGCCCGGCCGCCTGCTCGGTCTCGGCGGCGCTCTGGGCCCCGGCATCGAGCTTCGCCGCCTTTCCGCCACTGGCGGCGGGCATCGAGCCCATCGTCACCCCCGGCAGCGCGAGGGAGAGCGTCTGCCGATCGAATGGATTCTGGGCCATCGTGACGGCGCCGAAGCCGAAGGATTTACGCAGTGTGACGTGGATCTTCGCGCCCCGCAGGCGACGCTCGGCCCGGAACATCCGGCCACCCCATTTCAGGATGCCGCTGCGCTCGGCCCGGGTCCCGGCCATCACGCCCGGATTGTCGGCGAGGAAGATCACGGGCTGGCCGAAATGCCCGATCGTCTCCAGGAAGTCCGTCCCCTTCACGGCCGCGTCGGCATCGAGGGCTCCCGCCTGTCGCGCGGGGTTGTTGGCCACGATCGCAACGGCGCGACCGCCGAGATGCGCCAGGCCGACCACGAGGGCGCGACCGAAGCCGGGCTGGATCTCGAGAAACCGTCCCCGATCGACGAGGCGCTCGATCACGGCGTGGACGTCGTAGGGCTTGCGATCGCCCGGCGGCAGGATCTCGATCAGGTCCTCGAGCAGCCGGGGCCCCGTGTCCCCATCGTCACGGCACGGCGCGGTCTCGCCGCGACGCGAGGGAAAGTATCCGAGATAGCGGCGGGCGAGGGCGATGGCCGCGCCGTCGTCGGCCGCAACCTGATGGGCGGTGCCCGCGATCTCGGCACAGATCCGCGCGCCCCCGAGCTCTTCCTTCGTGACGTCCTCGCCGGTCGCGGCCTTCACCAGCGGCGGCCCGCCCGTGAACATCGAGGCGGCCTCGGTCATCACCACGAAGTCCGAGAGGGGCGCTGCCAGGGCGCCATGTCCCGCCGACGCGCCGAGCACCAGGCAGACCATCGGCACCTCGCCCGAGAGGTCGGCGAGGGCGAGTAGATCGTTGGGCGTGCGGCCCATGGTGGTCTCGGTCAGGCGATGGCCGGCGCCCTCGAGCAGCATCACGAGGGGCAGCCGCTCCTGCAGCGCGAGCTCCGCGATCCGGAAGCGCTTGGCCGTCCCGGCGCTCCCGATCGAGCCGCCGAGGACGGTGAAATCCTCGGCGCCCGCGAGCACCGGGCGCCCGTCGATTCGTCCGCTGCCGCAGACGAATGCCTCGGCCGGAAAGCCGCTGAGCGTGCCCGTGAGCTGGCCGATCTCGCGAAAGCTACCCGGATCGAAGAGGGCCTCGATCCGCTGGCGCACGTCGAGCTTGCCCCGATCGTGCATGTGTCGGGCGAGCCGCTCGGGGCCGCCCATGGCCAGCATGCGCGAACGCCGGGCCTGCAGGTCGGCCTGCAACGGCGCCCAGGCGGCCCGGTTCTCGGCGGCTTCCCTTGCACGTCGCCGCTGGCCCGAACTCCCCGGAGCCTCCTGCCCTCGTTCCCGATCCGACACTCGAGATGATCCCTCCGCGACTGACGATCGACGATCGACGAGACGCGATCAAGGCGGAAGAGCGACTAGCGCGAGGCGCCGGCCCGCTCCCGCTGTCGCTTCAGCTCGAGCTTCGCGATCGTGCGGCGATGGACCTCGTCGGGACCGTCGGCCAGGCGCAGGGTCCGGGTCTGGGCGTAGGCGTTGGCGAGCCCGAAATCGGCGCTGACGCCGCCGCCACCATGGGCCTGGATGGCGTCGTCGATGATCTTGAGGGCCATCAACGGAGCCTTCACCTTGATCATCGCGATCTCGGCCCGGGCCACCTTGTTGCCCACGGTGTCCATCATGTAGGCGGCCTTCAGGGTGAGCAGGCGCGCGCACTCGATGTCGATCCGGGCATCGGCGATGCGCTCCTCCCAGACCGAGTGCTCGTAGAGCTTCTTGCCGAAGGCCTCCCGCGACATCAGGCGATCGCACATCCGCTCGAGGGCGCGCTCGGCGACGCCGATGATGCGCATGCAATGGTGGATGCGGCCGGGGCCGAGGCGGCCCTGGGCGATCTCGAAGCCGCGCCCCTCGCCGAGGAGCAGGTTGGAGGCCGGCACCCGCACGTTCTCGAAGCAGACCTCGCCGTGGCCATGGGGCGCATCGTCGTAGCCGAATACGGGCAGGTAGCGCTCGACCTTCACGCCCGGGGTATCGCGGGGAACGAGGATCATGCTCTGCTGAGCGTGGGTCGGCGCGCTCGGATCCGACTTGCCCATCACGATCAGGATCTCGCAGCGCGGGTCGAGGATGCCCGAGGTCCACCACTTGCGCCCGTTGATCACGTACTCGTCACCGTCGCGCCGGATCTCGGTCTCGATGTTGGTCGCGTCGGAGGAGGCGACCTGCGGCTCCGTCATCGCGAAGGCCGAGCGGATCTTGCCGTCCAGCAACGGCTGCATCCATCGCTTCTTGTGCTCCTCGGTGCCGTAGCGCTCGAGTACCTCCATGTTGCCCGTATCGGGTGCCGCGCAGTTGAAGACCTCGGGCGCGAAGCCGACGCGCCCCATCTCCTCGCAGAGCGGGGCGTAGTCGAGATTCGAGAGGCCGGCTCCGGCCTCGCTCTCGGGCAGGAAGAGGTTCCAGAGCCCCGCCTGCTTCGCCTTCGCCTTCAGCTCCTCCATCATCGGAGGCGTCTGCCAGCGGTCGGGCATCGCCGCGTGCTGCGCCGCGTATGCCGCCTCGTTCGGATAGATGTGCTCGTCCATGAACTGGCGGAGCTGATGGAGGGCGTTCTGGCATTTTTCGCTGTACTCGAACTTCACGTGCGTCTCCCGACTTCGAAGGAGACGGGATTCTACGCGGTCGCAGCCGATCCCTCCACGCGTCTCTTCCCTCGCGTCTCTGCGTCTCTCCACTCGACGGGACCCAGGCTGACCAGGCGTCGCATTCGGGCGCGGCGGAGCCGGATCGTTCTGGCTAGCCTCCGCCGTCATGGAAATCCGAATGGACGACAAGGTGGCGTTGGTGACGGGCGGCTCCCGGGGCATCGGAAAGGCGATCGCCCGGGCCTTCGCGGAGGCCGGTGCCCAGGTGATGATCACCTCCCGGAACGAGGAGTCCTGCGAGGCTGCGGCGAAGGAGATCGGTCCGGGGGCCCACTTCGAGGCCGGCCATATCGGCCGCGACGCCGACGCCGAGCGGGTGATCGAGGCGACGATGGACCGGCTCGGTCGCATCGATGTGCTCGTGAACAACGCCGCCACCAATCCCTACGCGGGACCCACGATCGACGTCGAGCGCGCCGCCTGGGACAAGACCTTCGAGATCAACCTGACGGCGCCCTTGTTCTGGACCCAGCGGGTCTGGCGGCGTTGGATGAACGAGCACGGCGGCGCGGTCGTCAACATCTCGAGCGTCGGCGGGCTGGGGACGAGCCCGATCCTCGGGGTCTACGACGTGACCAAGGCGGCCCTGATCCATCTCACGAAGCAGCTCGCCGCCGAGCTGGCGCCCAGCGTGCGGGTGAATGCGTTGGCGCCGGGTCTCGTGAAGACGGACTTCGCCCGGGCGCTCTGGGAGGGCGACAAGGGCGACGAGGTGGCGTCCGCCTACCCGTTGAAACGCCTCGGCGAGCCCGGGGACGTCGCTGGCGCGGCGCTCTTCCTGGCGGCGGAAACCGGACGCTGGATCACCGGCGAGACCTGGGTGCTCGACGGCGGCGGTCTGATCGGATACCGCCACACCGGCTAGCGTCCAACCTTCGGGCGGGGGTAGGCTCTGCGCTCATGCAGAGTGACACCCCTTCTCTCATCGCTTCGTCGAACCCTTCACGTCCGTCTCCGTCCAGCGAGGGCGCCAGCCAGAGCTCTCGATCGAACGAGTGGAGCGCGCTGACACCGACAGTGGGCCAGGTCGAGGCGCTGCGGGAGCAGGTCGGTCCTGGGCCCGTGGTGATGTTGAACCTGCTGAAGTTTCGCAAGCCGGATGGGCGAGAGGCAATGGCGCGCTACGGCGCGGTGTCGGGCCCTCTGGTGCTGCGCAGTCGCGGAGAGGTTGTCTACGCCGGCGAGGCGGGCCCGCTGGTGGCCGGCCGTGAGGGAGAGGACTGGGACACAGTGATCCTGGTCCGCTTCCCCGACATCGAGGCCTTCATCGCCCTGGTCGCGGATCCCGTCTACCAAACCGAGGCGCGCCCGCTCCGCGAGGAGGCCCTCGAGCGCACCCTCTGGATGGTGAGCCGTCCCGCCGGCTCGGCCTAGCTCGCCCGACTGGGACCGGATCGCGGGGTCGGCTGCGGACGAACCGCGCGGCCAGACCCCCCTCCGGGCTTCTCTCGGCGGGATATCTGCATCAAAAATCAATCATTCAGGCAGGGGTTTGTAGGGGTTTGCGAGAAGTCGATTGAAGTACTCGAGAGCGATCGGTTGCGCGCCCGGATCTGCGTAGCCGGTGTCCCCCGAGCTTGCCTCGGAAGGCAGAGGAAGACCCCTGGCCTCGTCTAGTACTATTCAGTACAATCTGTGTTGATCCGAGGCGAAGGGACCGGGAAGCGCTGGAGAGAGGATGATGGCATCGATCCGTGTACAAGCAGGCGTTTTCGAGATCCGCGAGTGTGTGTCGACGGCCCAGGGCCCGCGGCAGAGGGCGCTGGCGCGTTTTCGCGGTGTTCTGACGCCGGAGGTTCTCGACCGCGCTGCGGCCGCCGCCCGTCGTCCCTTCGACCGGAGGGCGCTGATCGAGCGTGCTCGGGCGCGGGGGATTGCCGTTTCCGAGCGCCCGCGATCGGGCGCGGCGCGTCGGCTGCTGGCCGATCTGCGTGCGGGCCGCAGCCTGGATCCCAGCCTCGTGACGCTGCTGCGCGACGCGCTGGCGGGCCAGGAGGGGCGGGCGCTTCCGGAGCATCTCGTCGATCCGGCAGAGTGGCTCGGCCGATCCGAGGCGGCCCGGGGCCGGGCGCTGCGCGGCTTGCTGCGGGTGGCGTCGCGGGTGGCCCGGTCTCGGGGTCGAAGGGCCCAGGCGGAGACGGAGCCCTTCCCGCGCTTCGATTCCGGCGAGCGCTTCGCCTCCTGAGTCCGGCGCCCAGGGCCGAGAGAACCGAGTCCAGAAGGAAGCGCGGGGCAGGGGGCGACCATGCTGCTGGACGAGCAGATCGTGGCGATCGAACGGGGCTTCTCGGAGGCCGGCATCCCCCACGCTTTTGGGGGCGCGCAGGCGCTGGCCTACTACGGATCGATCCGCGCCACCCACGACATCGACGTGAATGTCTTCCTGGCTGCGAGCGAGGCGCCGCGGGTGCTGGCGGTGCTGGGCGAACTCGGGGCGGACGTGGCCAACCCCGGGCTGCGGTTGCTGATCGAGCGCGACGAGCAGGTGCGGGTGCGTTGGCAGGGCACGCCCATCGATCTCTTCTTTGCCTACGACGCGCTTCATCGCAGCTCGATGGAACGCCGTCGTCGCGTCGACTTCTACGGGGATCCGATCCACGTGCTGAGCGCCGAGGATCTGATCGTGTACAAGGCGACCTTCGATCGCTCGAAGGATTGGGACGACATCGCGGGCATGATCTTCGCGAGCCCGGCCCCGCTGGATTTCGACTACGTGCGCCGCTGGCTCGAGCGGATCGACTCGCCCGAGCGTCGGCGATTGATCCGGTTGGAGCGGCTGATTGCCTCGGGTGGCGCGGAGCACTCCTGAACGACGGCTCGGGGTGGCGTCGAGGAGTCGGATGGGTTTCCGTCCCGCTCGCGATTTCGGGGCACCGGAGACGCGCGGCGGGTGTCGGTCCGGCCGGATCCCGAGGTCCTGGGGGACCGCCGGCAAGGAGTGGGGCGTCCGGGGACCGTGCTGCGCAACGAGGGAAACCGATGATCTTCGTGTTCGAGGTCCGGGTCCGGCCAGGTCATTCGGCGGAGCAGTACGCGGAGGCCTGGGTCGAGGCGAGCCGGATCATTCAATCCCAGCCCGGCGCCCGGGGCACGCGACTGCATCGGAGGATCGGCAGTCCGGATCGCCTGATCGCGATCGCCTCCTGGGAATCGAAGTCGGCCCGCGATGCAGCGGAGGCCCAGCGCGATCCGCGGGTGCAGGCGATTCTGGATGCCGAGGCGCAGTTCGTGGACGTCGAGGTCCTCGGCGAGTACGAGGATCCGAGTTGGACCGTGCTGCCGCCGGAAGAGGGTGGTGGGCAGGATGCGGGCCCGGAGGACAAGAGCCGGACGAGCGGCTCTTGAGGCTGCTCCACTGCGACCGCTCTCGTGCCGGAGGGAGGCGCCGTGTCCCCGGGCTCTGCGGATCGGTGCTCTGGGCCCTGGCCCTGGCCCTTGGGCTCCCAGAGGTCGGGGATGCGTTTCGACTGCGAGAGGAGTCGGGCATTCGGGCCCGGTGGGACGCAGCCCCTCGAACGGTCGGGGGAGAGGAACGATCCCTGGCGGGAGGGCTTCGCTATTCGATCGGCGAAGGCTCCTACGAGGCGTTCCGCGACCGTCTCCGATGGATCCCGGAGCAGCCTTCTGCGGAGCAGGTCCGCGAGACGATCCGACGCGCCTTCGAACATTGGACGACCGATGATCCCGCCACCGGGCTTCCGGCCGGATTTCGTTTCGTAGAGGATCTCGAGACCGAGGCGGTGGATGATCCCGGAGAGCCCTTCCGGCAGGGCGATTCCTTCGGGCTGAATCGCGGGGCCGAGATCGATCTCTTCGTCGAGACGCCCCACGCGGGCTCGGAGTACGGTGCGAGCGTGGTGCTGGCCCTGGATCCGGGCGCCCGCGAGCTGACACTGACCTCCGGGACGAGCGGTTACCCGGGGCTGGCCATCGCCGGCGTCGACATTCGGATCAATCCCCGATACGCGTGGACATTGGCGGGCTTCGAGCTGCTCCTCACCCATGAGATCGGTCATGCCCTGGGACTCACGGACGTGGACTCGCGCGCCTCGATCGAGGGCGAGGATTCCCCGTTTCTCGACGACGACTACGATCCTTCGACCCCCGAGAGCGCCCTGGCCACTCTCACGAATCCCTTCGCGGATCGGATCGATCCCCTGGACCCCGAAGCGTCGGAGCTGAAGAGGTGGCACGGAAGCCTGAAGACGGATCCGGGCCTGGATACGCCGGGTGTCGAGCTGTTGATGGAGACCGAGGGGATTCTCGATCTCCTCGATACCCACCGCGCCGGAGAGCCCGTCCTGCAGGCCGACGAGTTCGCAGCTCGGCAGTTCTTGTATCCGGTCATTCCATCCCCGCGGTCGAGCGGTCGAGGCCTGGTGTTCCTCGTGAGCGGCCTGGCGGGACTCGGGGCTGGGATGACCCTGCGGATCGTGTGGATCCGCCTCTCCGAGGGCGCCAAAGACGCCAACGTCTCCAAAAACCCCGGCCTCGGCGGATCCGGGGGAGGGGACGCTGTCGACTCATCCAGGGAATCAGGATGAAAGGCTGAGCAAGGGGCTATGAGCGCTTCTCAGCCGGGTCCCGGCCAGGCCTGATAGCCCCAGGATGGTAGCGGGGGAGGGATTCGAACCCCCGACCTCCGGGTTATGAGCCCGACGAGCTACCTGACTGCTCTACCCCGCAACAACCTGGATGCGCATGGTATTGCGCGTCGGGGGTTTGTCAATTGCCGATTGACGCGGTTTCCCTGCGTCGCAGCCCGCCGGCAAATCACGTGCACGAAGAGCGAAAAACCGCGATATCCGGGTGGGGCGTCCCACGAATGACCAGGAGGCATTGCTCATGCTGAAGGTCAAGACCGGGTTGCGAATCGAGAAGCTGCTGATGGTGGGCTTTCTGGTCGTCGGTCTGGCCGGGCCTGCCCTTGCCGGCAACGTGTGGTCGTGGGTGACCGAAGAGGGAACCTACGCCTACACCGATGATCCAAAGCGGATCCCGGCACGTCATCGGGACGAAGCACGGATGCGATCGATGGGGAAGCTCTCCGAATACGAGCGCTACACCGAGATCTCGACCGGGTCTGATCAGCCGTACGCGGAGCAGATCCGCGAACGGCGGTCGGAGCTTCGCCAGTTGACCACGACGACACCGAATGGTGTCATCGTCGGGGCGACGCCTCCGCGGGAAGCAGGGGTCGCATATGCGGTTCCGGCGACCGGCGGACGCGGGCGCGCGGGATCGGGTGCATCGATCATGGTGCCGTTGACGAAGAGTCGGGCCGAGTCCGACTCCGAGCCGACGACCATCGAGAGCATCCGGGTGAAGCCGCGCGACAGCCTGGCCACTCGACACTGGACGGTCGTCAAACGAGGCGACGAGATCGTGACCGTGATCAAGGGCGAACGCCGCCAGCGATCGCTGAAGGCGAAGTCCGAGAGCGATTTCGATCTCTAGATCGGAGGGCCCGTCCCGGGGAGGCTGCGGCCTCGCCGGGGCGTCGCCCGCTTCGGACACGAGCCACGATCAGGAATCAGCTACGGCTCCTCACTCGTCGTCGAAATAGAGCGGGTTGCGTCCGGCGCGGTCTTCGGTTTCATCCGCATCGATCGCATCGGCCGCGGCCGGCTCCGGAATCACGACCTCCTCCTCTTCGACCTCGTAGAGCCAGCCGGGCATCGCACCGGCCCGACGGGCCTCGGTGGGCAGCTCCGCGATCTCCTGACGCACCGACTCGAGCTCGGCCTCGGCGTCCTCGATCTGTTGAAAGAGCTTCTGTCGGGCGCCGCCGCGGGGATAGTTCCGGCGCTGGGCCAGGGCATAGGCCTTGCGGGCCCGCTCGGCGTTGCGCTCGAGCCGGGCGGCGTCCTGACGCAGGCGGCGGTAGCGGTCCTGCCAGTATTCCTTCTGGTTCTGGTGATCATCGTCCTCCGCGAGCTGCGCCTGAGCGTCGGGCACCTGGATGGCTGAGAGTGAAAGGGCCACGGGGACGCCTGACATCAGGCCGATGGCCAGCGTCGCGACGGCGGATCGTGAGGATCGAACGGGGGCGTCGAAGAACATGGCTCCTCCAGGCTTCGGACGAGGTTGGCACGGGGTCGGTCCGAGCAAGTGGCGTCGATCAGCCCCGCCTCAGGCTGGCAGGCTGTCCGATCGCGGAAAGTGGTCGTTCACGTAGTGGTCGAGCTTCTCGATCGTGAGGGCGTCGATCTCGAGAAAACGCAGCCCCGCCCCGGCTCCCGCAGTCTCATTGGCGCCGCGCCAGACGACCTGGGCAGTGGGTGTCACGTGGCCTCGAGCGCCCCCCAGGCTGAAGGCCAGTGCAATCTCCTGCTGCTCCTCGAAGCAGAGCGGCGCACGCAGGAAGACCCCACCGCGACTGACGTTCTCCACGATCCCCTCGACCCGTTGGTCGCCCGCGGTGACCTCGACCGGCTGCTCGATGGGAGCCCGGGGCAGGCCGCGGGGGGACCCGTGATCCGCCAGGCGCCGCACAGCGGCGATCAGGGCATCCCTTTCGAGCGGCTTGAAGAGCACCTCGTCGCAGCCCGCCCGAACGGCGTCAGCGTGATCCTGGGGCGAATCGGGGCGCGCGAGCAGGATCACCCGCGGCGGCCCGTCATCGGGGGCGGAAGGGCCGACGGTCTTGAAGAGCCGGCACAGCTCCGTGCCATCGCGATCCGGCAGATGCATGTCGGAAATCACGATGCTCGGCGAACGCTCAGCGGCGCAACGAAAAGCCTCGGCTGCATTGGCCGCCAGGTCGACGGGGCCGGAGCGCGCGAGGAAGATTGCGCCCAGGTCGCGGAGCATGGCGACGTCGTCGACGAGGAGGATGCGGGTACCGGTCGGCATGTCTGCGGGCTTCCGATTTTCCGGGCTCAGCGGGCTGCGATTTCCGGCAGGCCCTCGAACACGGAGTGCACGGTCCATTGATTGCCCACGCCCTTCCGAGACCAGGTCTGGGTCTCGATGACCTCCATCTCGTATGGGCTATGCGGCAGATAGAGCGAGTAGGTGACGCGCACCGTCGCGCTCTGGTGGTCGTCGCCAAGCTCGACGGATTCCGACTCGTAGTCCGTGAATCGGGCGTCCGCGAGGTTCTTCGTGCGTTCGATGAAGGCCTCCCGATCTTCCTTGGCGACGAAGCCCTTCGCCCGCTGGAAGTCCGTCCAACGCATCAGCACGGTGTAGCGATGCTGGGCGTGCTCCAGGGTCTGGCCGCGATCGAAGGGATCTCCGAGTCGGATCTCGCCGTTCGCGCAGCCGAAGGCTCCGGTCCAGAGAAGGGCGCCTGCGAGCAGGAGCGCGATCCGCCTCGCGTCGCGGTCCCCACGTTGGCTTCGGAGACCTGCCGGTCGATTCGTCATCCTGGCTCCAATCAGATCTTCGGGCGTGCCCCGCGATCGGCAGACGCCGCTGCAGTGCCCCGCGATTCCATGACGATTGCATCGGTGCTCGAGCCGCAGTTCTTCAGTGCGATTTCTCGACGACGCTTGTGATAGCCTTCCAACCCCGGAGGAAGTCCGCTCCATTCGGGAGTTGGAACGGGGCTGGGAATGGCGCTTCTCGGAATCGATATCGGGGGAACCAAGCTCGCGATGGCCGTCAGCGGCCCGGACGGGCTGCCCGTACATCGGCTGCGTCGGCCGATCGAGCTGAGCGGGGATTGGCGTCGGGATCTCGAGCGACTGCATCAGGATGCGCGGACCCTGCTCGCGGAATCCGCTTCGCGCGGTGTCGGCGGGCTCGAGCGGGTCGGGGTCTCGGTGCCGGGGCCCTTCGACCGCGAGACCGGGCTGCTGCTCAATCCGCCGAACCTGCCGGGCTGGTCCCGGGTACCGATCGGAGTGGTCCTGTCCGAGGCCTTCGGCGTCGAGGTTCGAGTCGAGAACGACGCCAACGCGGCGGCGCTGGCGGAGTGGCGGTTCGGCGCCGGGGAGGGATGCAGGGACAGCCTGGCCTACCTGACGATGTCGACCGGTGTGGGAGGAGGACTGATTCTCGGGGGGCGACTCCACCGCGGCGCCTGGGGCGGGGCGGGGGAGATCGGGCATCTGCCCGTCGCGTTTCCCGGCATTCCCTGCGCCTGCGGGCTCTCCGGGTGCCTGGAAGCCTACGTCGGTGGCCGTGCCTGGGCCGAACGCCTGCGGCGGTCGACTCCCGCAGACAGCGAGATCCTGGCGCAGGCCGGCGGCCGACGCGAGGCGATCGGTCCGGAGCATCTGGTCGAGGCGGCTCGGGCGGGGGATCCCTTCGCAGGTCAGGAGTTCGCGCAATGGCTCGACCATCTCGCTCGGGGGATCGTGTCACTCGTGATGCTGGTCGAGCCCGAGGTGATCGTGCTCGGCACGATCGCAGTCGCCGCCGGCGAGGCGCTGTGCTTCGAGCCCTTGCGGAAGCGCGTTGCGTCCCGGCTCTGGAGCCACCAGGCGGAGCGTCTCGCCATCGTGCCGGCGACGTTGGGGGCGGAGCTGCCCTACCGCGCCGGACTGGCTGTGGCCGTCGACGGCGGCTGCGCCGCCGCGATCGTGGGGCCGTAGGGGCGCTCGATCTCGCCGGACTCGTGCGGAGCCGCGGCGGTTCCGGACTCCGCAGACGAGCCGGAAGAGGGGTCGCGCGGCATGGGGGGGGGCAGCGGCTGCTCCGCTTCGTCCATCGTGGCCGCCTGGGATCGGAGTTCCCCGAGCAGGGATCGCATGGGTTTCGCGGTCGCCCCGGCCTGCTGCGCGTTCTCGAGCAACGCCATGACGGCGGCGGAGACGTCCTCGCTGGCCCGGCCGTGGACGGTCGTCTGCTCGCCGATGACGCGGATCATGTCCCGGATGTCGGAGATCGCCTGGGTGATGAAGCGGCTGGTGGAGCGCTGCTCGTCGGTGGATCGATGCACGTGGCGGCAGGTCTCGAGGGCGCGCTCGGCGTTGGAGAGCATCTCCTCGCTGGCCCGGCGCTGTTCATTCATCGCCTCGCTGATCTGCTGGATCGAGAGGGAGGTCCGTCGGGTCGACTCGGCGACGCCCTTCGAGTTGCGCGATTGCTCCGCGGTCGCCCGCGCAATCTCATTGACCCGCTCGCTCGCATCGCGACAAGCCTCCTGGATGGCGAGCAGGGCGTCGCCGGCCGTCCTGGAACGGGCAACTCCCGCCTGGACGGCCTCGATGCCCGCCTCCATGGCCTGAACGGCGGCCCCCGATTCGGCTTCGATGTTCGCGATCAGACGTTCGATGTCCTGGGTCGAGCTGGCCGTGCGCCTCGCGAGGGTCTTCACGTGGTTGGCGACCACGAGAAAGGCCTTGCCCTGCTCGCCGGCCTGGGCGGCAATGATGGCGGCATTCAGGGAGAGCAGGTTCGTCTCGTCGTTGATCTCGTCGATCGCGGAAAGGATGTTTCCGATCTTGGAGACCCGCGCGACGAGTCCCGTGAGCCGCTCCTTCGCCTGGCTGGTCAAGGTCGAGATCTGCTCGATGTCGGAGATCGTGGCGCGTACGGCATCGGTTCCCGACTCGGCTCCGGAGTGCGCGGTCTGCGTCAGGACCGCGGCCTCGTGGGCGTGGCTCGAGACCTCCTGGATGCTGCGATCCATCTGGGTCACCGAGCTGGCCGTGCCCTCCGCCATCTCCTGGACCTGCTCCGCACCCTCGGCGACCTGACGGATCGAGGCGCCCATCTCGTGTACGGAGGAGGTGGAGGCTTCGACCACCTCGTGCAGTGTCGCGGTATTGCCGGCGACCTCCTCGATCGAGCTGCTCATCTGAAGCACCGACGAGGCCGACTCGTCCGAGGCCCTCATCAGCTGGTCGACCTGCTCGCCGATCGAACTCATCGACGTCCGCATGTGGGCGACCAGCGAGGCCGTCTCCTCGACGGCCTCCTCCTGGCCCAGGGTCGAGTGCTCGAGCGAGCCGAACCCGCGTTCCATCTCCTGGCAGAGTTCGAGAATCCGGTCGGCGAGCGCCCGCCCCCGTTTTCGGGATTCGGGGAACGTGCGCCAGGCCGCCTGAAAGGGCTCGATCAGGGGCGCGATGTCGCCGAGCTGGCTCGGGTCGGACTCGAAGGGCTCGCCTCGGCGCAGCGCGAGCAGGAGAGCCTCCAGGGTCCCGTTGCGCGCGATCTGGCGTTGCCGCCGGCGGAACGCGATCCATCCGCCCCACGCGACCGCGACCGCGAGGCCGGCGAGCGATGAATCGGTTCCCGCGGCCGCCGCCATCGCCGCCATCGCCCCGAGCCCCGCTCCGAGCCCGGCGCGGGCCCACTCGAGCCGTGGCGCGAAGAGCTCCAGCCGCCATCCGACCGGAAGAGGTGAAGGCCGAGGCGCATCCGGGTCGATTCGTTGCATGTCCGACATTGCAAGCCGCATCGGAGCCCCTCGCTGCGCGCTTGAGGACACTCGCGGCCGGTCTGCCCGTCCGGCGAAGGGGCCGGCTATCCGACGCGCTGCTCCGCCA
>CAYWGW010000053.1:4611-19993 GCA_964457385.1 uncultured Spirochaetaceae bacterium | reverse complement strand
GCGGGCCGATCAACAGCTCCTCGTCGGAGTCGTGTCGCCAGACCCCGGGCAGCGTCCGCATCGGCACGAGCCCGCTCGCCGCCGGTGAGTCCAGTCGCACGAAGAGCCCGAAGTCCGACGTCGCGACCACCCGCGCCGCGAAGCAAGTGCCCTCCCGCCCGCGCAGCAGGGCGCAGCAGGCGAGCGCCGCCGCATCCCGCTCGACGTCGATCGCCAGCCGCTCGCGTCCCGAGAGCCAGATCGCGAGCCGGGCCCCGCGCTCGCGCTGTTCCCGCTCGGCGCGGGCCGAATCGGGTCGGTCCACCAGCCAGCGCTTCAACGCCCGATGCACCACGAGATCCGCATAGCGTCGGATCGGGGAGGTGAAGTGGAGGTAGTGCTCGAAGTGAAGCGCAAAATGGCCCCGGGGCTCGAGCTCGTAGCGGGCCTGACTCATCGAACGCAGCGCCGCCGTATGCACGCGCTCCTCGGACGGGCCTCCCTTCACCTGGTCGAGAATCCGATTCAGCACGCGGGGCTCCGCCAGCTCCTCGGCGTCCCCGACCTCGAGACCCAGCCGCTCGAGTAACGCGGCGAGGACGGAGAGCTTCCGCGGTGACGGCGGCAGATGGACCCGATGCAGGGTCGGGCGCCCGGCGCGATCGAGGGCCGCGGCCACCGCGCGATTGGCAGCGAGCATGGCCTCTTCGATCAGGATGTGGGCGCGGTTGCGGGTCCGCACGGCGCAGTCGACCGGCCGGCCCTGCTCGTCGACCTCGATCGCGAGCTCGGGGAGCTCGAGCAGGATCGCCCCAGCCTCCCGCCGCCGCCGCAGCAGCTGGCCGGCGATCCGATCGAGACAGCGCAACGACCCGGCCCAGACCGGCTCGTCGTCCGCTGCCTCCAGTGCGGCCCGATCGAGCCAGGCGGCTGCCTCTTCGTAGGCGAGTCGGGTGTGGCTGCGGATCAGGGCCTCGTGGAAGAGCGCGTCGGCCACGCCACCCTCGGCCGTCAGCCGCAGCTCGACCACCATCGCCAGACGATCCACGTCGGGACGCAGGGAGCAGACGCCGGCCGAGAGATGCTCGGGCAGCATCGGGATCGCGCGATCCGGGAAGTAGACGCTGTTGCCCCGGCGACGCGCCTCGCTGTCCAGGGCGGAGCCCTCCGGAACGAAGTGGGCGACGTCTGCGATCGCCACCCAGAGCCGTCGCGTCCAGCCCCGATTCTTCGCAGGCTGCGACCCGCTCGAGTCTTCGGGATCGGCCGCGGGACGCGCTTCACTCGGCACCGGCTCCAGTCGATCGGGCGACCGCTCCTCGGCGAAGACGGCGTCATCGTGATCCCGCGCCGAGGCGGGGTCGATCGTGATGAAGGGCAGATGACGCAGGTCGAGTCGTCGGGCGAGCTCGTCACGCGGGATGGCCTCCTCGACCGCGGCCGCCTCGAGCCGGGTCCGGCGCGGGAACTCCGTCGCCAGGCGATGCTTCCAGACGAGGGCGCGATGATCCGCCTGCGGACTTCCGGCCGGGCCCAGTACCTCCGCGACCCGCACCGGCCGCGTCCGTTGGCGCGGGCGGGTCGTCGCATCCGAGGTCCGCCGCGGGCGACGCGGCTTCGCAGCCAGCTCGACGACTACCACCCGATCTCCGTCCTCGGCGTCCCCGGCATCGCGCCGGCGAAGCGAGAGCCCCGGCGCCTCCAGCCCGCCAAAGGGCACCAGCCGCAGCCGACCGTCGCGGTCGTGCAGGGTGCAGACCCACTCCGAGCGCGGAGCCTCGAGGAGCCGCAGCATCGCGCCCTCGCGCACCCCCGCGCCCCCACCACCAACCCCGCGAGCCCGACCGCGGGCAGCGCGGGAGCGATCCCCGCTCCCCGAGAGCGGCGCGAAAGCGATCCGATCCCCGACCGCCAGCGCCTCCCCCAGACACTCGACGCGCCAGTGCTCTCCGGATCGCTCCTCCACGAAGACCGTCTGTCCGGCCGCCGTCGGCGCCTCGACCTCGCGCACGATGCCCTCGCAATCGAGCCCGGCGCCCCTGTGCGCCGCTCCCGCTGCCGGTCGATTCGAGCGACGCGGCGCGGAGCCTGCCTGGCCGCCTTCCCGCGTGACGGGTCGACCCCGCCGACCGCTGGCCGCCGGGTTTCCGTTGGCCGGACGCTTCCCGCGCTTCTTCCCTCCCGTGCCTCTCCTTCCGGATCCCCTGCCCCGGCCGCTGGCTCTGGACAAACACTCCTCCTCGATCTGCGTTCTCGATCTGCGTCCTCGATCTACGAAAGAGGCTCGGACACGGTTTTCGGGATCGTACGGGGTTGGACGGCATCCCGGAGTCCAGTACCCTGCGCCGCGCTGCCCGGGTGGCGGAATTGGTAGACGCGCTGGACTCAGAATCCAGTGTTCGCAAGGACGTGCTGGTTCGACTCCAGTCCCGGGCACCACTCTTCATCCATCAATGGGCCAGGAGCGGCCCATGAGCGGCCCTTCCGCAGTCCTCGACCGTAGTCGCCGTGTCCCACTCAGTATAGTCTCCGCCATGGCCCAGGAACCGGTTCTCTTCGAGATCGACGACGAGGGTGTCGCCCTCATCACGCTCAATCGCCCCGAGAAGCTGAACGCCTTCGGCGCCGGCATGGTCGAGCCGCTCGGCGAGATCTATCGACGCTGCGACGAGGACGATGCGATCCGCGCGGTGGTGCTGACCGGAGCGGGTCGGGCGTTCTGCGCCGGGGCCGACATGTCCGACGGCGCGCGCACCTTCGACGTCTCCGAGAGCGGCGGCTTCGAGAGCTTCAGTGCCGCCGCCGTCGACTTCCCCGCCTTCCGCATCCGCAAGCTCGTCGTCGCCGCCGTCAACGGGCATGCGATCGGCGTCGGCCTCAGCCTCGCGCTCCAATGCGATCTGCGGATCTTCGCCGAGGAGGGACGCTACGGCATCGTCCAGGTCCGGCGCGGCGTGCTGGGCGACGCCTACTCCCATTGGAGCCTCGTGCGATTGGTCGGCATCGCGCGGGCGGCCGAGATCATGCTGACGGGTCGAACCTTCCCGGGCAGCGAGCTCGATCGGCTCGGGGTGGCCTCCCGGGTCCTCCCCGCCGCCGAGGTGCTGCCCACCGCCCTCGAGATCGCGCGGGACACCGCCATCCACGCGGCGCCGCTCTCGGTGGCCTGCTCGAAACGGCTGCTCTGGGAGGCCTTCGAGCTCGGCCCGGACGAGGTCGAGCGGCGGGAGACGGAGCTCCACAAGCATCTGATGCCCAGGGCCGACGCGATCGAGGGACCGGTGGCGCACCTCGAGAAACGGCGCCCCGAGTGGCGCCTGCGGGTGTCTCGGGACTGGCCGGGATCTTTCGACCGGCCGAGCGGAGCCGCTCGATCCGCGCCGGGAACGGCGCCGGTCCCGGCACCGGGAGGGCCAAGCGGGCCCGGGGGCGAGCCGACCGCTTGACCCGGACGTCTGTGCGCGTAGCTTGGCGCGCATCCGAGATGCTCGGCGACGCCTTCGGCGCGCCTTGCGGGAGTCCCCTCGGCCAGGAGATCCGTGTCCGAAGAAGATCCGCGTCCCGACGAAGCCAGCGCCGAGAGCAGCGCTGAGGAATCCGATCCCAGGAGCCGCGAGGCCACCACCCGCGGCCGCTCGGCGGCCGGTGTGGCCGACCTGGCGTCGTTCGTTGTCGAGATCCCCGGGGGCGAAGCGGTTGACGTGCCAGCCGTGCTTCCGGTCCTTCCGGTCCGGGATCTCGTCGTCTACCCCGGCGTGACCATCCCCCTCGCGATCGGTCGCGCCCGATCCCTGGCGGCGCTCGAGGACGCCGGACAGGAAGGCTATCTGCTCGTCGTCACGCAACGCGATCCGATGAACGAGGATCCGGGGCTCGACGACGTCTACGTCGTCGGCACGATCGTGCGCATCATGCGCATCATCGACGCCCGGCGCGAAGGCAAGCAGGCGCTGGTGGTCGGCGTCGCCCGCGCGACGATCGCCCGCGCGATCACCACCGAGCCGGTCCTGCGCGTGCAGGTCCAGCCCCTGCGAGAGCCCAGGACCTCGCCGCGGCTCGAGGCCGCCTGGCGGCGGGTCGTAATGCTGGCCCAGCGCGTGGTCGACCTGCGCGAGGACATGCCCCAGGAGTGGAAGACGTTCATCCAGAGCATCCCCGCTCCGGGGATGCTGGCGGATCTGATCGCCTCCAACCTGGCCCTGAGCCATCGCGACAAGGTGATCCTGCTCGAAGAGGCCGATCCGGAGGTCCGTCTGGCCCGGGTGGAGGAGCACCTCGAGAAGGAGGTGACGATCGCCGAGACCCAGCGCACCCTGGCGGATGAGGCCGGTCGCGAGACCGATCCGAAGCGCCGCGAGCGGATGCTGCGGCAGCGCATGCGCGAGATCCAGGAGGAGATCGGCGAGAGCGACGCGGGCTCGCGTGAGGTGGACGAGCTGCGCGAGAAGCTCGACTCGGCCAATCTGCCCGAGGAGGCCCAGAGCCTGGCGGAGCGCGAGCTGCGTCGATTCTCGTCGCTGCCCCAGCACGCGCCGGACCGACATCTGATCCGGACCTATCTCGACTGGATGCTCGACCTGCCCTGGAGCGTCGAGACCGAGGACCATCTCGATCTGCCCGAGGCCCGAAAGATCCTCGATGCCGATCATCATGGCCTCGGCAAGGTGAAGGATCGGATCCTGGAGTTCCTCGCCGTCCGCAAGCTGGCGCCCGATGGACCGGCGCCGATTCTCTGCTTCGTCGGACCGCCCGGCGTGGGCAAGACCTCGCTGGGTCGTTCGATCGCCCGCTGCATGGGTCGTCAGTTCACCCGCGCCTCCCTCGGTGGCGTCCGGGACGAAGCCGAGATCCGGGGGCATCGGCGGACCTACGTCGGCTCCATGCCGGGCCGCGTGCTGCAGAGCCTGCGCCGGGCCGGCTCGCGCAATCCCGTCTTCCTGCTCGACGAGATCGACAAGGTGGGCTCGGACTTCCGCGGCGATCCCTCCTCCGCGTTGCTCGAGGTGCTCGACCCCGAGCAGAACAGTCATTTCAGCGATCACTACATCGAGGCGCCCTTCGACCTGTCGCGGGTGCTCTTCATCGCCACCGCCAATACCCTCTCGACGATTCCGCCGGCGCTGCTCGATCGGATGGAGGTGATCGAGCTTTCCGGGTACACGGAGCGCGAGAAGCTCGTGATCGCCCGGGAGTTCCTCGTCCCCCGCCAGCTCGAGGCCCACGGCCTGCGGCCGGAGCAGGTGGGGATCTCCGATGCGGCGCTCGAGAAGGTGGTGCTCGAGTACACGCGTGAGGCCGGCGTCCGGAACCTCGAGCGCTTCGTGGCGACCCTGATGCGCAAGAGCGCCCGGCGGATCTCGGAGGATCCCGAGACGATCGTCGAGATCGATCCCGACTTCGTCTCCGAGGCGCTCGGGGCGCCCCCGCATCTGCCCGAGAGCGCAGAGGAGATGAGCATCCCGGGCGTCGCGATCGGACTAGCGGTCACGGCCCACGGCGGCGACATCCTGTTCATCGAGGCCACCGACAATCCCGGCGGCAAGGGCATCCGGCTCCGCCTCACCGGACACCTCGGCGACGTGATGCGGGAGTCCGCCGAGGCCGCCCTCTCCTGGGTGCGCGCCCACGCGAAGCAGCTCGGCCTCTCCGAAGAGGCGCTCACGCCGCGGGAGATCCACCTCCACGTCCCGGCCGGAGCCGTCCCCAAGGACGGTCCCTCCGCCGGCGTGGCGCTCACGACCGCCATCGTCTCGCTGCTGACCGCACGCCGGGCTCGCAGCCATGTGGCCATGACGGGGGAGATCTCGCTCCGCGGCCGGGTGCTGCCGGTGGGCGGGATCAAGGGAAAGCTGATGGCGGCCCGGCGCGCGGGCATCGACACCGTCGTGATTCCCAGGCGAAACGAAAAGGATCTGATCGAGGTTCCAGAGGAGGTCCGGAAGAATCTGGACATCCGCCTCGTCGACACCCTGGACGATGCGCTCCTGCTGACCCTGGAGGACACGGCGGCCTCCCTGCCCGCTGCCGGCTGACGGACCGGTCGTGTGCCGCCCGGGCGGCACACGACCCGTCGGCGACGGGCATGCCCCGGGCCGGAGCGCCGAACGGCCGGCGCACACATCGGTCGGGCTGCTAAGATGAGCCGCTTGAGAGTTGCGCTCGTACACGACTGGCTGACCGGATATCGGGGCGGTGAGCGGGTCTTGAGCCATCTCGCCACACGTCATCCGTCGGCCGATCTCTACACCCTGTTCCATCGGCCCGGGTCCACCCGGGACTGCATCGAGACCAGGCGGATCGAGACGAGCGTGCTCGACCGGCTGCCGGGCAGCGCGCGCCATTACCGGAAGCTGCTGCCGCTCTTTCCCTGGGCGATCCAACGCTTCGACTTCTCGGACTACGACCTGGTGATCTCGACGAGTCATTGCGTGGCCAAGAGCATCCGGGTCCCGAACGGGGTGCGGCACCTCGACTACTGCTTCACCCCGATGCGATACGTCTGGGACGAGATCGATGCCTACCTGGGTCAGGGCCTGCGCCGCAAGCTCTCGAGACCGCTCGTGGGCGCGTTGCGCCGCTTCGACGTGGCCACCAGCGGGCCTGATCGCGTCTCCCGCTTCGTCGCGATCTCGCGAGCCGTCGCCGATCGCATTCGCCGTCACTATCGGCGTGAGGCGAACGTGGTTGCCCCGCCCGTGGATCTCTCCTGGATCCGGCCCGCGACGTCGCCGCCCGACGACTTCTATCTCCTGGTCGGCGGTTTCGTACCCTACAAGCGCGATGCACTGGTAATGGAGACCTTCCGGCGTCTCGGTCGCAAGCTACTCGTCGTGGGCGACGGGCCCGGCCGGCGGGACCTCCAACGCAGCGCGCCCGCGAACGTCGAGTTCCTGGGCCGGATCGACGACGCAGCCCTGGCTGAGATCTACGCCCGAGCGCGCGCCCTCGTCTACCCCCAGCGCGAGGATTTCGGTCTGGTCGCCGTCGAGGCCCAGGGCGCCGGTCGACCGGTGATCGCCTTTGCGGAGGGCGGCGTGCGCGATACCGTTCGGCCGCTCCCCGATGAGAAGGACGAAGAAGCCGGGTTGGAAGACCTGGACGCGACAGGCGTGTTCTTCCATCGTCCCGAGCCCGAAGACCTGGCCCGGGCGATCGAGCGCTTCGAGAAGGCCGAGTCCGTGTTCGAGCCCGCCCGTCTGCGTCGCTGGGCGGACCGTTTCTCTCCCCCCCGCTTCGACGCCGCCTTCGATCGCGAGATCGAAGCCGTGCTGGAGTGTGCGAGCCCATGACACGAGAGGGACGAGAGGCCCGATTCTTCGCTCCGGCCGCGGAGCACGCCCTCGACTCGGCCATCCCCGATGATCGCCGGGAGGAGCCGTTCGGACGGCCGAAGGACGTTGGCGCCCCGATTCCGATGATCGATCTCGCCGCCTCGCACCGGGCGATCGAGCCCGAGCTGCTCGCGCGGTTCTCCGCGGTACTCGCATCCGGACGCTTCGTGCTGGGTGAGGGTGTCGCGGCCTTCGAGTCCGAGCTCGCGGAGCTCTGTCAGGCTCCCCATGCGGTCTCGTGCAATTCGGGTACCGATGCCCTCTGGCTCGCGCTCCGAGCCCTCGGCGTCGGAGCGGGCGACGCCGTCCTCTGCCCCGCCTACTCCTTCTTCTCGACGGCCTCCACGATCGTCCGGCTCGGTGCGCGTCCGGTTTTCGCGGACATCGATCCGGCGACCTTCAATCTGGATCCCGAGGACGCCATCCGGCGCGCGGAGACGATCCCGAACCTCCGCGCCATCGTGGTCGTCGACCTCTTCGGCCGACTCTGCGAGCTGGGACCGCTCGAGAGCTACTGCCGCGAACGGGGACTGGCCCTGATCGAGGATGCGGCGCAGTCGATCGGCGCCGTCGACGAGACGGGCTCGCGGCCGGCGGCCCGGACCCACGCGGCCTGCTTCAGCTTCTACCCGACCAAGAACCTCGGCGCGCTGGGTGATGCCGGCTGTGCGATCACGGGCGATCCCGAGCTCGCCGATCGCATGACCCGGCTGCGCGGACATGGCGAAGGCCCGCCCGGGATCTACGAGACGATCGGCATCAACAGCCGGCTCGACGAGCTCCAGGCGGTCGCCCTCAGCGTCAAGCTGGGACATCTGGAGAGCTGGACCCGGGCACGGCGACGGCTCGCGCTCCACTACGATGCCGCCTTCGCCGAGCAGGGCGCCTGTCCCACGAGCGAGCCGGCCGCCTCGAGCCGCCTCGGCCTCCGGACGCCCGTCCCCTCCCGCGTTCCGGGTCGCCATACCTATCATCGTTATGTCGTCCGGGTCGATGCGGATCGGCGAAGCGACCTGGTCGGAGCGCTGGCGACCGAGGGTATCGCCTCGGAGATCTACTACGCCCGCGGCCTGCACGAGCAGCCTGCCCTGGCGACATGGGCGCCCGGCGCCCCGGGCTCACCCGGCCCCCCGCTCGTCGAGACCCGTCGGGCGACCGAAGAGGCGCTCGCCCTGCCGCTCTACCCGGAGATGGGGGCGGAGGCGGTGGAGCGGATCGTCGGGGTCGTGGCTCGCCACCTCCGACGCTGAAACGCGACGCGGCGGATGCGCGCCGAACCGCGACGACTCAGGCATCGCCCAGATCGGCGCGACTCCGCCTGCGACGCCGGAAGAGCGTCATGAACAGGATCCGCAGGTCGAGCCAGATCGACCAGCGCTGGATGTAGTAGAGGTCGTGCTCCACACGTTCGTGGATCGAGGTGTCGCCGCGCCAGCCGTGTACCTGGGCCCAGCCGGTCATCCCTGCCCGCACCTTGTGACGCAGCATGTAGCCCGGCACCTCACGACGGAAGGCCTCGATGTAGGCCGGACGCTCGGGTCGCGGACCGACCAGACTCATTTCGCCTCGCAGAACGTTGAAGAGCTGCGGCAGCTCATCGAGATCCCACCTGCGCAGCCAGCGTCCCAGGCGCGTCCGACGCGGATCCCGAGACCGGGTCCAGCCGGGTCCGCCCTCCTCGGCGTCCCGCCGCATGGAGCGGAACTTCAGCATCTCGAAGACGCGTCCGTCGTGGCCCATGCGCGTCTGGCGATAGAGGATGGGCCGCCCCGAGCCCATCCCGATGGCCAGGGCGATTGCGCCCAGCAACGGGGCACAGACCACCAATGCCAGGGACGCCCCCACCAGATCGAAGCTCCGCTTGGCGACCGCCGCCCAGCCCATCAGCGGCGACTCCTGCAGGCCGATCACGGGCAGTCCATCGAGACTCTCGACGCTGCTGCGCAGGGCGAAGCCGTGAACGAGATCCGGGATGATCTTCACGTTCACGACCTCGTCCTCGAGCTCGGCCATGATCTTCTCGAAGAGCTCCGACTCGTGTCGCGAGAGCGCGATCAGGACCTGATCCACCCGCTGGTCGCGCAGGATCGACCCCAGCGCGCCGTAGCCACCGACGACGGCGGCCCCTCCGACGGTCGCGCCGAGCGCTCCCTCCGCCACGACCCCGATCAGATGCAGCCCCGACTCGGGCCGGGCGGTGATCCGCTGGACCACCGTCTCCGCCAGCGGACCCGATCCGACGACCATCACGAAACGCCGATTGAAGCCGCGGCGCCGAATCTGCGCGAGCCCGAAACGCACGCTCGAGCGCCAGCTGATCACCGCAGTGGGCGCGAGCAGCGCGAAAAGACCGAGGGTGAGCCGCGAGTAGAAGTAGCTGCGCGAGAAGAAGGAGATCGCCGCCAGCACCAGGATCGCGATCGCCGTGGCCCGAACGACTGCGGCAGCCTCGCCGAGCGGCGAGTCCATTCGCCGCGCCTCGTAGAGCCCATGCGAGCGGAAGCTGAGCACGAAGATCGGCACGATCACGGCCAACGCGTAGGCGTACTCTTCGAAGGGCGGAATCCCGAGCGGCGCGGGAATGCCCGCGTGGAAGCGGAACGCATAGGCCGCCAGCCAGGCCAGCGAGATCAGGACGGCGTCCGCAACGACCAGCAACGTCCGAAAGACCTCGCTGTATCGATAGAGCATCCCTGGGTCCCCTCTTCGGCTCCCTAGCTTGCCAGATCGAACCTCAAGGCGCCGCTTCGGGCCGGAGCTCGAGGATCAGCGCCGTCCGGCCCCGCGCCTCGACCCGATGCCGGAGGCTCGACCACCTCCCGATCCCCTCCGAAAGCCCGAGGTGGTCTCCGAGCTTCTCGGCATCGATCACGATCCAGCGGGCGTCGCGGCCAAGCAGGCTCGAGTCCAGGGGTGCCTCCCGGCCGGATGGCAGCGGCACGAAGGGCGCCTCGGCGTAGTAGGCGACCCGCAGCTTCTGTCCCGCCACCGGCCCCGAATCGGGATGGTGCTGGGCCAGCCACGTCGCCGCCTCCCTCAACGCCGCACGCTCCCCGCGCCGCAGCCTCAGGTCGCGCGCTCCCCAGCCCAGCAGCAGCCCCGCGATCAGCGCGAGCGAGAGCCCGAGCCGGCCCCATGCTCGCATCGAGCGCTCACCCGTCCCCCATCGCCACTGCCGTGCCGTCCCGAGCAGCCCGTCGACGGTCAGGGCGGCAAACCCGACCCACGGCAGCATGAAGGGCAGCGCGTGTCGGCGGCTGACATAGCCGGCTCCCCAGACGAGCAGGACCAGCAGTCCCCCGTAGAGAAGTGTCGTGACGGCCAGCGACCGCGTCGGCCAGCCCATCGTCGACCGGCCCATCGCCGAAAGGGTCCTCGCGCGGGTCGACGGATGCGCCGTCGGACGCGGCGTCCCGCCTCGGGCTCGCCACCCACCCCCAGCGCGTCGACCCGATCCGACGAGTCCCCAGACGACCAGCAGCGCGACCTCGTAGCGAAGGGCCGAGAACGCCGTCCGAAACACCCGCCATCCCGCCTCGAATGCACCTCCGAGCGTATGCGGCGGAGGCCGCGCTCCGGGGCCGTCGACGCGAGTCGATTGTTCCGGCAGCACCAGGGGCGGCGGCGGGCTCCCCCGATCGACGCGTCCCTCGTCTGCAATCGAAACCGAACCCACCGCTGCGGGGGCGCTCGCGTCTCCCAGCGCGAGGCTGCGAAGGGTCTTCTTGCGGGTGAGCGCGAGCTCGCCGGTCGCCCGCTCCACCGCCCAGACATAGGGCGAGACGACGAGCGTGCCCACGAAGACCAGGGTCGAGGCTGCAGCGATCAGTCGATGACGCTCCTCCGGCGCCTTCAGCCCACGCCAGAGCAGCAGCAGCAGGCCGACCACCACTAGCCCGATCCCCTCCGGTCGCGCCCAGTAGGCCAGCCCCGCCAACCCGCCCGCGCCCGCGGCGGCCACGAGCGACGGCCTCCGCACCGTCCGCACCAACAGCACCAACCCCGCCAGGAAGAGTCCCGAGTAGAGACCGTCGCTCATCACGTCCGACGAGATGTCGACCGCCGACGGATGCCCCGCGACCAGCGCGCCCGCGATCCAGGCCGGCCGACTCCCGAAGGCGTCCCGCACGAGCAGATGGATCGCCACGACCGCCGCCAGCCCTCCCGCGATCGAGACGGCGACCGCGGCCGTCTCCAGATCGAGACCGACCCACGACGATACGAGCCAGGTGCAGAAGGGATAGAGCGGATGATAGGGATGGGCGACGACGGCGCTCCAACGCCCCTCTCCGATTGCCTCGGCCATCGAGAGGAACGCCGGACCGTCGTTGAAGAGCACGGCCGTGCGCATCCACGCGACGAACCGCACGCCCCCCGCGACCGTCAACAGGAGCAGCCAGCCCAGCGCCGCCCCGTACCTCGACCCGAGCGACCTGACGTCCGCGAGCTTCAGCCCGCCTCCCGGGCGTCCGCCTCGACTGCAACCCGAAGATCCGCCAGGAAATCCGGCATTGCCGACACCACCCGACTCCAGTTCGGAATCTGCGGCGCTCCCATCGGATCCCGCACGAAGTCCAGCCCGGCCGCGCGCAGCGCGCCCGAGAAGGTCTCGACCGCGATCTCCTCCTCGTGCCGGTCGAAGACGAGGCCGTTCAGCTTCGCATCGTCGCTGTAGCGGGCGATCGCGTCCTGCGCCGTGCGGACATAGGCGGCGATCATCGTATTCAGGAAGCCCGAGTCGAACTCGACGCCATAGCTCGCCAGGTTGCGGATCAGGGAGGCGGCGATGTCGCGCACCATGCGGTGCAGGCCCCGATCGGGATCGTCCTCGGAAAGCGATTGATGCTTGTGATCGTAGTTGTCCACCAGCTCGACCTGACAGATTCGCTTCAGCGAGCAGTTCCGGTAGACCTCGGCGAGCACACCGACCTCCAGTCCCCAATCCGCCGGGATCCGGTTGGCCCGGATCAGCTCAGTCGTCATCGAGCACTCGCCGGCCAGCGGGTACCGGAAGGAATCGAGGTAGTCGAGCAGCGGAACGGGCCCCAACACGGTCTTCATCGAACGGATCAGCGGGGTCATGAACAGTCTCGTCACCCGTCCGTGCATGCGATCCGAGACCCGGCTGTAGTAGCCCTTGGCGAACTCGTACCCCATGTTCGGGTTGGCGGTCGGGTAGCAGAGGCGCGCGAGCAGGTCGCGACCGTAGTCGAGAATGTCGCAGTCATGAGTCGCCACCACCCGCGCCTGCTGGGTCGCGAGCACGTATCCGTAGGCAATCCAGTTGGCCCGACCCTTGCCCTCTTCACCCGGCTCGAGCCCCTCGGCCCGCAGCCGCTCGAACAGCGCCTGGATCCGCGGACCCTGATTCCAGATCAGGGTCACGCCGGTCTCCCGGGAGCAGCGGACGGAGTCGAAGAGTGCCTTCATCTCACGATAGGCCGCGAGATCCGCAGGACCCGACAGGCTCACGATGCATTGACGGAGGTAGCGGACCTGCGAGAGCTCCTCGACGATGCGTTTCAGCGCCGGGCCGTGGATCTCGGCGTAGAGCGACGGCAGCACCAGCGCGATCGGCCGTTCCTCACCGTAGCGTGCGAGCTCGCGCTCGAGCCGTTCGAGATCGAAGCCGCCGAGCCGGTGCAGCGAGGTGATGACCCCGGTCTGATGGAAATCCGCCATGGGCCGGACGGTCGCACTCGGTCCCTTCGCATGTCAAGCAAGCGGGTCGAGCACCCATCGACAGGTCTCAATCGAGGCGCAGCGACTCGAGCTCGGGAGCGAGCGTCTCTTCCAGGAGACGGACGGCGTCGGGATCGATCTCGTGGAACTCGATCCCGACCTCCTGGGTGATCGGATCGGTCTCCGTCGCCCAGACGACCTTGCCCGTCGCGACGACGGTCCGATCGCCGACGTTGAACGTCACTCGAAGCACGTCACCGAGATTGATCTCGATGCCCACGGCCTCGAAGCGGATACCGCCGGTCGAGAGGTTCTTCGAGAGCGCGAGCTGATCGTCGTGGTCGATCTCGGCGAAGGAGATCACCTGATCCGTGGCGATGCGATGGTATTTGCGCCGGTCGTCGGCTTCGGCTCCGCCCATGATCGCTCACTCCCCCGCCCCGTCGGCCGGACCCCGGACGGGGCCACTGGGGGAATCTTCGGCCTCGAACACCGATGGCTTGAGGGTGCAGCCCAGCCCGATCCGGCCCGATCCGGCCGACTGAACGAAGCGTCGAATGGGGCTAGAAGAGCTCGAGCTGCCGATCTTCTGCCCCCGAGAGCTCGAGGCCCGCCACGACGAGACCCGCCTTGCGCACCGAGTCCGGGGGTATCCCCGTCCGTTCCAGCAGGACCTGCGCCGCCGCCAGGAATGGCTGGGCCTCGGCGACCGGGGGATCGAGCACCCGGCTGCGGGTGACGGTCCGCGCGTCGGATCCGGTGACCCGCAGCGCGATGCGGCCGGCCTTCAGCCCATCCCGGCGGAGAGCCGCCTCGAGATTCTCGGCCAGACGCTCCAGACCCGAACCGAGCCTGCGCGCATCGTTCCCGGTCTCGAGATCCAGGGTCACCTCCCGCGACAGGGTCTCGGGATGTCGCTTGAGGCGGAGGGGGCGGGGGTCCTCGCCGCAGGCCAGCTGCCAGAGCGTCGAGCCGTGGGGGCCGAGAAGCACGCCCAGCCGATCCGAGCCCAGCGCCCGCAGGCCCGGGACGTCCACCACGCCGAGCTCGGCCAGTCGCGTCCTCGTCTTCGGTCCCACCCCCGGCAGACGCTCGAGGGGCTGCCGCAGCAGGTAGGCTTCGAACTCGCTGCGATCGACCACGCAGGCCCCGGAGTCGCCGGCGTCCTCGGCGGCCCAGCGCGCGGCAAAGGAGGCCGGCGCCACACCGACCCGCAGCGGCAGCCCGCTCTCGCGCTCGACGCTGGACGCGAGCCGCCGCGCAAGCTCCAGCGCCTCGGCGCGCGAGTCGGGCGCCTCCAGGTAGAAGCCCGCCAGTCCCTCCGTCTGGACGCCTTCGACCTCCCTTCGCACGGCCGCCCGGAGTCGGCCGGAGAGCTCGCGAGCCCGGCGCATGTCGGTCCGCACCCAATGGACCGAGGGCAACCGGCGCAATGCCTCCTCCATCAACATGCCCTCGAAGAACCCTTCGGAACGCAGCTCCGGGCTCAGGGCGAGCACCTTGCCGCGCTTGCTCGGTTCGCCACCCACGACGAGCGAGCGAGCGCCGAGCTCGGGGTCCCGGTGCCGGGCGACCGCCACGTGGAAGTCGGGCACCTCTGCGAATCCCACCGGCTTGCGCCAGGGCACGCGCGGCTGCGGACGCGGACTCACAACGCCGGCTCCAGCACCAGCAGGTCGCCGCTCTCCTCCTCGATCACGAGCCGACTGGTCGGGAACAGCGACAGCCGGGCGCTGCTTCCACGGACCAGACCGTCGTCGAAATGGCGATGACCCGGATGCTCCGACTGCCCGGGCACCAGGGCGCTCAGCAGGCGATCCGGCGCGGCCAGATCCATGGCGATGCGGTAGACGCTCATGCGCTCCACGTCGAAGGAGACGCCCGGGCGATGGGCCGCCAGCTCGAGCGTCTCGCCGTTGCCCGCGGCCGCGATCGCCCGCCCGAGCGGATCGGGAAGGGAGAGCGAGCGGACGGGTCCCAGGGGCTGATAACGGAGTCGGTGGAGACGCCCCCAGACCCAGCGGTCCCGGGACGGGCCCAGGCGATGGTTCAGCGCGACCCAGGCGGCACGCAGGCTGGTGCGTGCTGCACGGGCGACTGCCTGTTCATCCGTCCAGCCCCCCGGCCGTCGCAGCTCCGCCGCGCGCAGGACCAGGCGCGCCACCGCGTCCTGCGGCCGGACATGGGGCGCCTGCACGAAACGGGAGAAGAGCCGGGGGCCCATGGGCGTGCGGAACAAACCCTCGAGCAAACGCTCCAACACGAGATGATAGGCGGCGGCCGCGACGGAATCCGTGGCCATCGAGCCGTCCCAACGCGCCAGCAGCCGGGCGATCTCCCGGGCTTCCAGGGGCAGCGGACCCGCGCGCCGGGCGAGATCCAGGATCGCC
>CAYWGW010000053.1:0-4601 GCA_964457385.1 uncultured Spirochaetaceae bacterium | reverse complement strand
GCGACCACCGCCGGCGCATCCTGCACCCGTTGGTCGCCCAGCAGATCCGCCGCCGTCCGCAGGTCGATCCGACCCTCGGCCGTGAGCCGCGTAAGCTCACTCTCGAGACGGGCCGCGCGATCGCCGGTGCGCCAGAGCCACTCCATCTGATCGAGCCCGCCCGGGGCGGGCCAGGGCTGATCGACCGCCAGCCGCCAACGACCCGCCCCGACGCCCAGCCGTGCCCAGGGCAGGCTCTCGAGCGCGACGGACTCGACCCAGTCGAAGCTCCGCAGGCGACCCTGCACCGGGACGAGTCCGGTCGGGAGCGGGCGGCGGGGCAACCAACCCGCGATCTGCACCCCACCCTCCCCGGCCGGATTGGCGAAGACCACCGCCAGCACCGGCTCGTGATGGCTCCGCAGGGCCGCCTCCACCGACTTCGTATCCGAGGCCGTGAGGAGCGCGAGCATCGAGCTCAGGCCGTCCCCGGCACGGGCTCCCGTCCACGCGAGGGCGAGCGGCGGCCGTCCAGCGCGCGATTGCGGGCCAGGACCGCCCGCGCCCGCTGTGCCCGCCTCGCCGCCTTTCTCGCGCGTCTCGCCCGTCTCGCCCGTCTCGCCCGTCTCGCCGCTCGGCCCACCCGCCTCCCCGCTCCCCTGCGAGCCGGACGGCTCCAGCAACGAATCGATCAGGGGGCCATGGCGGGTCGAGCGGATCCGCATCGGGGACTCCTGCAGGACGCCCCGGGCATCCTTCCAGCGCAGGACCTCCCGGGTCTCCTCGATCGGCACCCAGAGCGAGCCGTTCTGGTACAGCCCCCGATCCGGTCGCAGCGTCTCGATGAACAGATCCGAGACCGGCGCCGCTGCGGGGACACCCGCCCACGCCAGCGTCCGGTTCCGCCCCGCCCAGACGATCGGCGAGCCGGGAATCGTCACCCCGGCCACCTCGATCGCCCCCGCCGCCAGTCGCGCCTCGTAGAAGAGCGCCGGCACCGTGGGCTCCAGCTGCCAGTCGGCCACCAGCAGCGGCGCGCCGCTCTGGCTGCTCCCACCGTCCACGACCCAGGCCCCGCCGGTCGGCAATCCGATCCCGCGGCAGAGATCCCGCGTCGGCTGCAGCTCGTCCGGCAGCGCGCCGAGAGTTCCCCCCTCCTTCTCAGGCCGGGGCCGGCTCATCTGGAAGTAGGGCGAGATCCCGAAATCCACGGAGGCCCCGCCCGGGAAGAAGGGACGGGCCGGAACACTGTCGAGACGCCGGATCAGATCGTCGAGCACCAGGGTCGTCTCGAGCGTGCCCCCCATGCACCAGGAGAGCAGCTTGCCGAGCGCCAGCGAGTCGGCGGGACGCCAGCGCTCGACGTCGGCGACGGGCTCCGCCAGCGCCCGGGGCGGATCGGCGACCCCGCGTTGGATCCGGGCGAGTCGGGCGTTGATGCCCGCGGAGTAGGCCTCCAACACCGCGCGCGAGGCCTCGGGAAGCTCCGCGACCGCCGCATCCGCCGCGCTCCCGATCGAGAGCAGCCGCGCCAACCGATCCGCCGGCAGCAGCGCCGCGCCGGCGACCTCCGCCCGCCGACCCCGGGCACCGCGCCGGAGCCAGACCATCTGCGCCAGGCGATCCTGGGCATGGGCAAAGCCCAACCCGAACCAGCCGTCCCGCTCGGCCGCCGCCAGCACATGCGGAATGCCACGCACGTCCCGCAGGATCTCGACCCGCGCTCCCAGCTCCGAGAGTCGGATCGTACCCGAGGACAGGGGCAGGATGGCCCGCGCCTCCCTCTCTCGTTCGCCGCGCTGCTGGAGCCACAGCAGCGCGGCCAACACCAGCAGCGCGCCCAGACCGAGTCGAAGACCGAGCTGCCCCAGGCCCGGCCCCGCCCCGAGCCCGCCGGCCCTCGATCCGTCCTGCGAGCCCATCTCCGGCCGCCCCCCTCGCATCAACCCGACCTGCGCGAACCGCATGAAAGAGCCGTCCGATCGAGCACTTGAGAGCATACCTCGGTGCCGGTAACCTGCGCGCTCCCCGGCGCGGATCCATTGATTCAGTCCGTGATGCCGTTCGCAACGGAGCTCGATCTCGCTTGGCGATTCTTTCCCTGTCAGACCTGCTCGATCGCGAATCCCTCGCCGGTCGGCGTGTGTTCGTCCGCGCCGACCTCAACGTGCCCCTCGACGGCGATCGCATCGCGGATGACAGCCGCCTGCGCGCCTCACTGCCGACCCTGCGAAGGCTGATCGAGGCCCGGGCCCGGATCGTGCTGGCCTCCCATCTCGGCAGACCCAAGGGCAAGCGACGGCCGGAGCTCTCTCTCGCCCCGGTGGCGACTGCCCTCCAGGATGCGCTGGGCGTCCCCGTCCGACTCGCGCCTGACTGTGTCGGACCCGAGGTCGAGAAGGCCGTCGCAGCGTTGGCCGAGGGCGAGATCCTGCTGCTCGAGAACCTGCGCTTCGATCCGGGCGAGACCGCCAACGACCCCGACTTCGCCCGGGCCCTCGCGGCGCTGGCCGATGTCTATGTGAACGATGCCTTCGGCACCGCCCACCGGGCCCACGCCTCGACCGTCGGCATGGTCGACCAGATCGACGTGGTGGCGGCGGGGCTGCTGCTCCAGCAGGAAATCGAGGCCCTGCGCTTCGCCCTCGAGCCCGAACGACCCTTCGTCTGCTTTTTCGGTGGTGCCAAGGTCTCGGACAAGATCGGCGTGCTGCAGGCCCTGATCGAGCGGGCGGATACGATCGCCGTCGGCGGCGCCATGGCCTACACCTTCCTGGCGGCCCGCGGCGACGAGGTCGGCCACTCGCGCATCGAGTCCGACCGACTCGAGGATGCCCGGGAGATGCTGGCCCGCGCCGAGGAGCGCGGCTGCAATCTTCTCCTCCCGAGCGATCACGTCGTCGCCCAGCGCATCGAGCCGGACGCGCCCTGGCAGATCGTCGACTCGATCCCCACCGACGCGATGGGCGTCGACATCGGACCGGCGACTACCGAG
The DNA here is from genome assembly GCA_964457385.1 of uncultured Spirochaetaceae bacterium. Taxonomy (GTDB): domain Bacteria; phylum Myxococcota_A; class UBA9160; order UBA9160; family UBA4427; genus UBA4427. The sequence continues at coordinate 1,627 of CAYWGW010000053.1, read as the reverse complement.
CGCTACGCGGCGGCCGCCACCGAGGCCCGCACGATCCTCTGGAACGGCCCCATGGGCGTCTTCGAGATCGACGCCTTCGCGCGCGGGACCGAGGGCGTCGCCCGGGCGGTGGCCGCCTCGGCGGCGCGCAGCATCGTGGGCGGGGGCGACTCCCTGGCCGCCGTGCACAAGACGGGCGTGGCGGATCGGATCGGCCATCTCTCGACCGGGGGCGGCGCCTCCCTCGAATTCGTCCAGGGACTCAGCCTGCCCGGCGTGGCCGCCCTCGATCGCGGCTGAGCCGAATCGGCCTGGGCGCGGCATCCGGCCCGAGCAGGCCCGAGGAGGGATGAGCAGGCATGGGCCGACCGGGGCTTCGGTGTTAAGATCCGCCGCCTGCCGGGCCCTCTCGGGCGGAACCGTGGCCCGACGGGGTCGAAAGGCGTAAAAGCTCGACGGACTCGACGGGATCGACGGGAAAGCCGAGAGCGGCAAGGGGCGGCCAAGGGCGGCCGAGGCAACGACGGGGGACCCAGGTGGCCGTCCCGGGATCTGGAGAGCTTCGATGCAGACCTTTCTCTACACGCTTCATTTCATCGTCTGCTTCGTCCTGATCGGGGTCGTGCTGCTGCAGCGCGGGAAGGGGGCGGATCTCGGCGCCTCGCTCGGCGGCGGCGGTGCCAACACGATCTTCGGAAGCCGCGGCGCCGGAAACTTCCTGACGCGCATGACGACGGTCAGCGCGATCATCTTCATGGGCACGTCGCTCACCCTCTCCTACTACGGCTACAAAGCGTCCGACGTACGGCTCTTCGACGAGACCCAGCCCTTCGAAGTGCCCGCGGCGCCCGATGCACCCGCGCCCGATGCAGATGGGGCGACGACGGAGCAGACGGGTGGGCTGGAGGAGATTCCCGCAGCCGGCTCGGATGGGGCATCGGATACCGGGGCGGAGGCCGGCGGAGGGCCCACAGAGACCCCGGCAGCGGATGCGACGACGGGCGCCCCGGAACCCGCGCCGAAGCCGGCGACGGAGTCCGATCCGGCCCGCGAGTAGTGCGATTCCGACCCGCGAGTCGAGCGCGTCGTGCTCGCGGCGCGCAAGGCGTTCGGCCACGGCCGGTTTCGGGGGAATCGTGTCGGCTGGGCTCGCGTGCCTCGCGACGAAGCCCCGCCCTCCTCTGGGCGCCGACGCTCACGTCGGTTATGATGCGCCGCCCAAGGCCGTCGGCTCGGAATCCCGGAGCGAACGGCCCCGCGTGCGGCGGTGGCGGAAGTGGTAGACGCGCCAGCTTGAGGGGCTGGTGGGGGCAACCCCGTGGAGGTTCGAGTCCTCTCCGCCGCACCATCCAGCCTCGAGGATCTCCAGTCGTTACACGCGTACGACCCGAGTGCACACACGGGACGCACCCGGGACGGCCCACCTCCAGGACCCGGTCCCTTCCGCGTCGGGCTTCGTCATCGAGGCGCCCCTCGAACGCCCTGGCGAGCGCCACCGACCTCGCGACGATCCGGCCGGAACTCCCCCCTCGACGCGCGCGGCGCTCGGAGCGCCCCTAGCGCGCGTCGGGAGTCGCCCTCGCTTTACCTCCGCGGCGCGACGCTTCGTCCGTCGTCGAGCGAAGCCCCGCCCGCCGCAGAACGCTGC
>CAYWGW010000052.1:8444-20050 GCA_964457385.1 uncultured Spirochaetaceae bacterium | reverse complement strand
GCCCGATGGATCGAAGGAACGAGAATAGAAAGTCGAAGTCCACTCGCGCGGGACTCCTCCCGCGCGTTTTCCTCCAGAGCACCCCGCCTCTTTGCGGCTTGTTGCGGCTTGCCGACCGACTCCACATGCGAGGGAGAGCCCCGTGTCGGAAGCCGCAGGCCGTGACGATCGAGACTTTTCTCCGCGAACGGGCGGCTGCGCGTAGAGCGTAGGCCACCCGCCTCCGATCGGACTCGCCAGCGCAGACGGCGCTTTCGGCCCTGCTCGATCCCATGAGATCGGCACCGGGCACGCGAAGCCGCCGAGCAGGCGGAACGATGCAGAACGAGATCATCATCAACACGGAGCCCGGGGAGACCCGGGTCGCACTGCTCGAGCGGGGCCAGTTCGCCGAGCTCCACATCGAGCGGGAACGGGACAAGAGCGTCGTCGGCAACGTCATGAAGGGGCGCGTGATGCGCGTACTGCCCGGCATGCAGGCGGCCTTCGTGGACATCGGCCTCGAGAAGGCAGCCTTCCTCTACGTCGGCGACTACTTCGAGAGCACCCTCGAGACCGGCGAGACCGAGGGCGAGCCCGGCGCCGGCGGACGCGGCGGGGGCGGCGGCGGAGGACGCGGACGCGGCGGACGATCGGCACCCCCGCGCATCGACACCGTCCTCCACGAGGGCAAGGAGATCGTCGTCCAGATCGCGAAGGAGCCGATCGGAACGAAGGGCGCGCGCATCACCTCCAGCATCTCGGTCCCCGGACGCCATCTCGTGCTCACACCCTGGTCGCGTCGGGTAGGCGTCTCCCGGAAGATCGGATCGGACCGGGAACGGCGGCGATTGCGAGAGATCGTCGAGCGGCTGCGACCCCAGAACCTGGGCTTCATCATCCGCACGGCCGGCGATGGGGTCCGCGACGAGGACCTCGAGGCGGACATCCGCTACCTGGCCACCGTCTGGGCCGCCATCCAGAAACGGCACACGGAGAAGGCCGCACCGGCCATGCTCTACTCCGAGCACGATCTGCCGCTGCGCATCGTCCGGGACCTGGCCGGCCACGAGACGAAGCGCATCATCGCCGACGACAAGGCCATTCACGAGAGCATCCAGAGCTTCGTGGACCGCTTCATCGCCGATCCGAAGCCCCGCATCGAGCACTACGACGAGACCCTGCCGATCTTCGAGCGCTTCGATCTCGAGCGCCAGATCCACGCCAATCTCGAACGCAAGGTCTGGCTCAAGTCCGGCGGCTCGCTCGTCATCGACAAGAGCGAGGCGCTGACCTCGATCGACGTGAATACGGGGCGCTTCGTCGGCAAGCGCGACCTCGAGGAGACGGTGCTCAAGACGAACCTCGAGGCCGTGCAGGAGGTGGTCCATCAGCTCCGCTTCCGCAACCTCGGAGGCCTGATCATCATCGACCTGATCGACATGGAATCGGCCGCCAATCGCGAGAAGGTCTATCGCGCCCTGCAGGACGCGCTGCGGGCTGACAAGGCGCGCACGAACATCCTGAAGATCTCGGAGCTCGGCCTGGTCGAGATGACGCGCAAGCGCACGCGCGAGAATCTGGTCCAGACGCTCTGTGAGCCCTGCGGATACTGCGAAGGTCGCGGCTACGTTCTCTCGAGCGAGAGCGTGGCCTTCCGCGTCCTCCGCGAGATCCGCAAGCATCTTCCCCGCCTGCGCGGTCGACCGATTGCCATCGCCGTCAACCCCCATGTGGCCGAGGAGCTCCTGTCGCGATCGAAGGAGGCGCTGGCCAGGCTCACGGAAGAGATCGGCCCACCGATCGAGATCCGCGCCCGACCCGGACTGCATCAGGAACAGTTCGAGCTGAGCGTGCTCGAGTCGGGCAGCCCCGTCGAGCTCGAGCTGCCATGGCTGCGGGACACCCATCCGGATGCCGAATCCAGATCCCGGAGCGACGAGCCGGGGCCGAACGGCAAGGACTCCGAGGAGGATGGGAAGCGCAGCGGGCGGCGGCGGCGGCGGGGTGGCCGCGGACGGTCGTCCGAGACCCTGATCGCCGAGGGCGAGCTGCCGGCGGAGGACGTCGAGGTCGACGCCGCCGGTGCCAATGCCGACGCCGACGCCGATGCCGACGCCGAAATCGATGCCGAGCCCTCAGCGGCGCCGGAGCCGCGCGCGCTCGGATCGACGGATGGATCCGGTGAGGCGATTCCTGATCCGATGGGGCTCGGGGCGGGCGAGTCGGCGGACGAGAGCGCCGAGGGCGTCGTGGCCGAGCCGGCCCCGCCTGCGGTCGAGCCCGGGGGCGGATCCGGGGATTCGCCTCAACCAGTTGACTCAGAAGCGGAATCGCGCATACTCCCGCGCTCCGAATGAACCGAGGTCAAGCCATGTACGCTGTCTTTCGCAGCGGTGGAAAGCAGTATCGAGTGAGCGCCGGAAACTCCGTCCGTCTGGAGAGGCTTCCGGGCGAGGTCGGCAGCTCCATCACCCTCGACGAGGTCCTGATGCTCGGCCCCGACGCGGCCGACGCGGAGGAAGGGGGCGTGAAGATCGGCGCCCCCACCGTCGACGGAGCTCGCGTGACGGGCACGATCACGGCCCAGGGACGCGGTCCCAAGATCACGGTGTTCAAGATGAAGCGCCGCAAGGGCTACCGACGCAAGTACGGACATCGACAGGACTACACGGAGATCCGGGTCGATCAGATCGAGGGCAGGTAGATGGCACACAAGAAAGGCCAGGGCAGCTCGCGCAACGGTCGCGACTCCAAGGGACAACGGCGCGGCACGAAGGTCTTCGGTGGCCAGGCGGTGACGGCGGGATCGATCCTGGTTCGTCAGGTCGGAACGAAGGTGCATCCGGGTGAGAACGTCGGCTGCGGCCGCGACTTCACCCTGTTCGCCCTGAAGGACGGGACGGTTCGATTCGGCAACTCGCGAGGCCGGACCCTGGCCCACGTCGACGCCCTGAGCCAGGAGTCCCCAGGGAGCACAGCGGCGGAGCGCGCCGCCGAATAGCACGCACGTCCGCCCCGGTCGGTCTGCGAACGCGCTCCTCGCCCTGCTGGTCGTCGGGAATCCCTTCCCGAAAAAGCGGCTACGAAAGAGCGGCGATGGGAGCGCGTCGTTTTTTCCGGGCCACGACTGCTGCCGCTCTCTGGCGGGGGCCCGGTCCCAGGCCACATTCGATCCGGCAGGAACCCTGAACGTCTCCCGCCGAGACCGTCGCCATGAAGCACGCCAATCTCTTCGTCGATGAAGCCGAGCTGGAGGTCCAATCCGGATCGGGCGGGGACGGTATGGTGGCCTTTCGACGCGAGAAGTTCATCTCGAAGGGCGGTCCGAACGGCGGCGATGGCGGCCGTGGCGGTGACGTGATCCTGGTCGCCGACCCCAACGTGGCGACGCTCCTCGACCTGAAGTCGGCGCGCAAGATCAAGGCCCCGAGCGGTGAGCGGGGAGGCGGCTGGGACAGGAAAGGAGCCTCCGGCGATCCGGTCGTGGTCCGGGTCCCCGTCGGCACGCTGGTCTTCGATCTCGATGTCCGGACGAATCCGGGCCATGGCGGTGCCGAGGTACCCGCCGACGTCGAGGGCGAGAGCGCGGGCGCGGGCGCGGGCGCGGGCGGGAACGGGGGCGAGAACGAGAGCGGAAGCCAGACCGGATCGAACGAGCTGTCCACGCTGGTCGACCTGAGCGAGCCCGGACAGCGCTTCGTGGTGGCCCGCGGTGGCGCCGGTGGGCTGGGCAACGCCCGATTCAAGACCTCGACCCGGCAGGCCCCCGACTTCGCGATTCCCGGCAAGCCCGGCGAGTCCCGCCGCATCCGCCTCTCCCTGAAGCTGCTGGCGGACGTCGGCCTGATCGGCTTCCCCAATGCGGGTAAGTCGACCCTGCTGCGGCGGATCTCGGCCGCCCGACCGCGAGTGGCGAGCTACCCCTTCACGACCCTGGTGCCATCGCTCGGCGTCGTCGAGCAGGGCGACCGGCGCTGCGTGGTCGCCGACATTCCGGGTCTGATCGAGGGCGCCAGCGAAGGGGCCGGGCTCGGATATCAGTTCCTTCGGCACGTCGAGCGGACCCGGGCCCTCGTCCACCTGCTCGACGTCGAGGCGATGCTGATCGAGGGCCGCGACCTGCTCGCCGACTACGAGGCCATCCGCCGCGAGCTCGGCCGCTACCAGCCCGCACTGCTCGAGCGTCGCGAGATCGTCGTCCTGAGCAAATGCGATCTGATCCACGACGAATCGCTGCTGACGGATCTGCTCGAGCGACTCGAAGCTCGCGGCATCCGGCCGCGTCGGATCTCGGCGGCCGCGAGCGTCGGGATCGATCCCCTCGTCCGGGAGCTCCTGGATCTCGTGGACGAGGCACGCCTTGTCGAGCGAGCGGCGGAGCAGGCTCGCGCCGAGCGGGAGGATGCGGCGGCCGGATGGGACGCGCGATGACGAGAACGTCGGAAGATGCGATCTGGCAGATCGTGCCCCGGGCGCGTCGCATCGTGGTTAAGGTCGGAACGAGCACGCTCACCCGCGAGGGTCGGCTGCGACCCTCGAAGTTCACCTCCCTGGCGCGGGACATTGCGCGCCTGATGGAGGGGGGTCGGCAAGTCGTGCTGGTCTCGTCGGGGGCGATCGCGGTTGGCGCCCATCGGCTCGGCTGGAGTCACAAAGGCGAGTCGGTGCGCCAGAAGCAGGCCGCGGCCGCCGTCGGGCAGATCGGCCTGGTCGAGCTCTACCAGCGACGCTTCGCCCGCCACGGACACCACGTCGCCCAGATCCTGCTGACCCGCACGGGCCTCCAGGATCGCGAGCGATTCCTCAATGCCCGGCATACGATGCTCGAGCTGCTGCGCCTGGGCGTCGTCCCGATCGTCAACGAGAACGACACCGTCGCGACCGAGGAGATCCGCTTCGGGGACAACGACAATCTCGCGGCGACGATCGTGAACGCCGTCGAAGCCGACCTGCTCGTGATCCTGACGGACGTGGAGGGGCTCTACGAGCGTGCGCCGGAGCCGGGGCGTCCCCGTCCGCCGTTGATCCGCACGGTCCAGAAGATCACGCCCGGGGTGGCGCAGGCCGCGTCGGGGGCCGGAACCCGTTTCGGAAGCGGCGGCATGGTCACGAAGCTCGAGGCCGCCCGCAGTGCCGCCCGCTCCGGGGCCGCCACCATTCTGTGTCATGGACGAATCGCGGGGGTACTCGAGAAGCTCATGGCGGGAGAGCAGCACGGAACCCTCTTCGCGCCGGGCGATCGGCTCAGCAGCCGCAAGCACTGGCTCGCCTTCACCAGCAGGACGAGAGGCCGGATCGTGCTCGACGAGGGCGCCGTCCGTGCGCTGATCCAGCGGGGTCGTAGCCTGCTGCCCGCGGGCATCCTGCGGGTCGAGGGCGAGTTCGGGATCGGAGACACCGTGAGCTGCGTCTCCGAGGCGTGCCACGAGGTGGCCCGAGGGCTCGTGGCCTACGCCTCGAAGGACGTGAGCCGGTTGGCCGGTCTCTCGACCCGTGAGATCGCGCGGGTGCTAGGATACAGCCATGGTGACGAGGTGATCCATCGCGACGATCTCGTGTTGATTCCGGATCTCCAATCCGAGCCCACGCCCGATTCGGGGGAGACGAAGGCCAGGTCGAGGAAGACCGGTAGGAAAATCGGTAGGAAAATCGGTAAAGAGGAAACACGCGCTCGATGAGTCCGGGGCTCACCAACGACGCCGACCACGACACGCTGGAGGATCGCATCCGCGCTCTGGCGATCGCCGCGCGCCGGGCCTCGGAGACGTTGGGCGAGCTTCCGACCGAGCGCAAGAACGCCTGGCTGCTGCGGACGGGCGAACGCCTCGAGGCCGCGCGGGAGGCGATTCTCGAGGCCAACGCCCGGGACATCGCCGCCGCCGCAGAGAAGGGCGTCGCCGAGCCCCTCCGCAACCGTCTGGGCCTCACCGACGCCAAATGGCGGGACATGATCCAGGGACTACGGGACGTGGTGGCCCTGCCGGATCCGGTCGGCCGCGTGACGAATCACAGCGTACGACCCAACGGATTGCGGGTGGCGCAGATGGCGATTCCGCTCGGCGTGATCGCGATGATCTACGAATCGCGACCGAACGTGACGGTCGACGCGGCCGCGCTCTGCGTCAAGGCCGGCAACGCCGTCGTGCTGCGCGGCGGCTCCGAGGCCATCCACTCCAATCTCGCCCTGGGCGATGAGCTGCGGGCAGCGGCGCGGGACGTGGGGCTGCCGGAGGACGTGATCACGATCGTGCCCACCACCGATCGCGCGGCGATCGACGTCCTGCTGAAGCTGCACGATCAGATCGATCTCGTGATACCGCGGGGCGGGCCGGGCCTGATCCGGAAGGTCGTGGCCGAGTCGACGATCCCCGTGATCTCGCATGACGCAGGTGTGTGTCACGTCTTTCTCGACGCGAGCGCCGACGAGGCGATGGCCGTCGCGATCGTCCATGAATCGAAGCTGCGGCAGATGCCGGTCTGCAACGGACTCGAGACCCTGCTCTGCCACGTCGATGCGACGAAGACCCTGCTGCCCGCCGTGCTGAAGGATCTGCACGAATCGGGAGTCGAGATCCGGGGCTGCCCCCGGACCTGCGAAATCGCGAGCGAGGCCATCCCGGCGGCGGAATCCGATTGGAGCGAAGAGTTCCTGGCGCCGATCCTGGCGGTGCGCGTGGTCGACTCGATCGACGAGGCGATCGCGCATGTGAGGCGCTACGGCTCGAATCACACGGAGATCATCGTCACGAACGACTACGCCAACAGCCAGGCCTGGCTACGTCGCGTCAATTCCTCGACTGTCGGCATCAACTGCTCGACCGGCTTTGCCGACGGCTTCCAGCTCGGACTCGGTGCCGAGATCGGCATCTCGACCTCGAAGCTCCACGCCTACGGTCCGATGGGACTCGAGGGACTGACGGCCCGGAAATTCATCCTGATGGGGGAGGGGCAGCTTCGCGGCGGCTGATCGATACAGAGCGGGGAGCCCGTGTCGGTCTTTCCCGTGTCGGTCTCTTCGGAGGCACGTTCAACCCGATCCATCTCGGCCATCTACGGGCGGCCGAGGAGGTGCGGGAGGCGCTCGATCTCGAACGCGTGGTCTTCATCCCTAGCGCCATCCCTCCCCACAAGCGATCCGATCCGAAGGACCCGATCGCTTCCGCCGCCCAGCGACTCGAATGGGTCGAGCTGGCGATCGAGGATCACCAGCAGTTCGTCGTCGACCGGATCGAGATCGATCGTCCGGGCCGGTCCTATCTGGTCGATACGCTGAAGACCTTCCGGGAGAAAGATCCGGCCCATCGACCTCCGGTCTTCATCGTGGGCCAGGACGCCTTCGCGGAGATGGGGGAGTGGCGCGAGCCCGAGCGTCTCTTCGAGCTCGCCGACTACGCCGTCCTGACCCGACCGCCGGGACGGCTCGGGAGGCTCGACGACCGGATGCCGAGCCCCATCCGGGCACTCTTCGAATTCGATTCGGGGGGCCGCGTGGCCCGGCATCGGAAGGCCGACACCCGGATCGAGCTGATTCCGATCACGGCGCTCGACATCTCGTCGAGCGCCATCCGCGAGGCACGACGAGCCGGCCGCTCGATCCGCTTCCTGGTTCCGGAACCGGTTCGACGCTCGATCGAAATGAGCGGCTGTTATGCTGGATCATGAGGCCGTCGGGCACGGCAAGGCTGGGAAAGAATCGTGGACGAGACATCGAGGAGAGGAGAACGTGGAATGCAGCAGACCGGAGCAGATCCGCTGACGAAGGGGAAGGCGATCGTCGAGGCAGCGCTCGAGCGCAAGGCCGAGAGACCGGTCGTGCTCGCGATGCGCGAGCTCACTTCCTATGCGGATGCGTTCGTGATCCTCACGGGCCGTTCGGACCGGCAGGTCCGGGCGATCGCTCAATCGATCGTCGAGATGCTGAAGTCCCAGGGCGATCCGCCCCTGGGAGTCGAGGGGCTCGACGACGGCAACTGGGTCCTGATCGATTGCAACGATACGATCGTTCACGTCTTCGACCCGGAGACCCGGACACAGTACGATCTCGAACGACTCTGGCGCGATGCCCCTCGGATGGATCTGGGAATCGAGGGCGTCGATCCGGATCCGGACGTACTGCTCGCCGCCGGGACGGAGTCCGGAGCCGGGGCCTCGGGCAGCGGACCCGCCTCGGGCGCCTCGGGCAGGGGCGGTGTCGGGAGTTCGGCGGCCTGAACACGGCCTGAACACGGCCTGGAGACGGCCTGGAGACCTCATGAGGCCGGATCGCCGCCCCCGCGATCCGACCGCTCGACTGATTTTCCGCCATCACGATCGAGGTCCCGATCCATCGGAGCGCGCTTGGAGCGCGAACCGGTACGAAAGGGAACGCCGATCCATGATGGAACTCCTCTCGGCGTTGCTCGATCTGATCGCACCCACTCGCTGCATCGGCTGCGGCGCCGAGGCCACCCCCGACTCGCGGACGTTCTGCAGACCCTGCCTGAGGCGACTGCCCTGGTGGCGGATCGCGGATGGCTGCCCTCGCTGTGGCAGCCGCATGCCCCTCGGCCCCGCTGCCGAACCGGGTCTCTTCGAAGCCGGTGCCGACGGCTGTCCCGGCTGTCTCGCCGACGGCTCGCCGCTCCATGCCTGCCATGCCCTGCTGCGGTACGAAGGTCCCCTGCGCATCTGGCTGCCCGCCTTCAAGCGTCCTCCCCGCGGCCCCTTCGGCCCGCCTGCGGCGGTGACGAGTGCGGTCGGATTCCTGGCACGGGAGCTGGCCAGCCGGCTGCGGGATCGGGGGGTGCGTCCGCCCGATGCGATCCTGCCCATCCCCCTCCATCGGCGCCGGCGACGAGTCCGGGGCTTCAACCAGGCCGAGTGGATCGCCGGCGCGCTGGCCCGGGCCTGGCGATGTCCCTGGTATCCCGCCGGGCTGGTGCGAGCCCGCCCGACGGTCCCTCAGGCCAGCCTGCACGGAGCCATGCGACGCGAAAACGTGCGCCGGGCGTTTCGGGTCGAAATGGGGCTCCAGCCCGGGACCCGGATCTGGCTCGTCGACGACGTCCTCACGACGGGCCATACCCTGGAAGCCGCGGCGGATTGTCTGCTGGAGGCAGGCGCTGGGGAGGTCCACGGACTCACCCTCGCCGCGACCCTTCCGGGCCGTCGCCGGCGAACGCCGAACCTGCCCGGCGATCGACCCGATCTCAATCGAACTCTCCACGCTCGGCGAGCGGGACGCGGCTCGGACGCCTACCCTGCCGGATCAACGAGCGCCCCCGCCGAGTCAGTCGCTGGGCAGCCGGGCCTCGCTCATCCAACCGCTCCGGGAGCTTCCATGCGTACACGCTTCGCCCTCTCTCAATCTAGAACCGGCTCGCCGCTTTCCTCATTCCTGCGGACGATCGTCGTCCTGCTGGGCTTCGGGCTGGCCGCCGCCCCGCTCGCGCAGGGCCAGGACCAGGTTGATGGCGGAGGCGCTTCGGTCTCCAAGGAGTACCGGGCGACGATCAAGCGTTTCCTCGAGGTGACCGGTTCCGGCTCGATGGGCGAGCAGATCTCTGCCATGATGACCGACCAGATGCTCGCGTCGATTTCCGCGGCCGGAATCCCCGTGACGGAGACCGTCCGGACGACCGTTCGCGAGGAAGCGGTCGCTGCGTTCCAGGCACGCTTCAACGACATGGAGTACCTCGTCGACGTCCACGCGCCGATCTACCGGGAACATCTATCCCAGGACGAGCTGAAGGAGCTGATCGCCTTCTACGAGACCCCGCTCGGCAAGAAGACGACCCGCGTCATGCCTCAGATCGCCCAGAAGACCGGGATGGCGCTCCAGGAGGCCAGCTTCGCGCGCGTACCGGCATTCCAGCAAAGGGTGCAGGAACGCCTGGAAGCCGAGGGGACCGAGATCCAGCCCCAGCCCTGAAGAGCCTGCGGCGGACGTGGGCCCTCCAGGAGCTCCGATGGAAAGAACCCTTCGAATCGACCCCCGCTTCAACGGTCCTCCGCGATCGGGCAACGGGGGCTATGTCTGTGGGGCGATGGCGCTCTCGACCCCGGGCATCGGCCGGGTGCGCCTCTACGAGCCACCACCGCTCGCCACGGAGCTGCGCCTCGTCCCGACCGACGAGGGTGTCGGGCTGTTCGAGGGCGGGACGCTGATCGGCGAGGGCTGGCCCGATCGGCTGCAGCTGGAGCCGCCCCGACCTCCGGGTTTCGAGGAAGCCTGTGAGGCGGCCCGCGCCTTTCGGGGCTTCGAGGAGCATCCACTGCCGACCTGCTTCGTCTGCGGACCCGATCGCGCCGAAGGCGACGGCTTGCGGCTCTTCCCCGGCCCGCTTGCCGATGGGCGTCTGTTCGTCACCCCCTGGATCCCGGATGCCTCCCTCGCCCTCGACCCGGCCTCCCGAGCGGTTGGCCCCGCCGTGCCCAGCGCGGCTCGTCCCGGATCCGAGGTCGATCCGATCTTCGTCTGGTCGGCGTTGGACTGCCCCGGCTGCTTCGCATTTCCCCAGCCCCCCGGTGCCCTGGTGCTGCTCGGAGAGCTCAGTGCCCGGATCGATGGCCCCGTTCTCGTGGGCGGGCGCCATGTCGTCGCTTCCTGGGCGATCGAGGACTCGGGTCGCAAGCACGTCACGGGGACGGCGCTCTTCGACGAGGACGGACGCTGCCTCGCTCTGGCCCGGGCGATCTGGATCGAGGTCCCCCCGGACCGGATCAATCCTGGCTGAGCGGGCCGCCTGAACGAGCTGAACCAGCCGCGTTCAGTCGCGGCGGGCGCCGCGCGACTCGAGGTAGGCCTTGCGAGCACGGGCGCTCTCTTCGTCACCAAAGGCCGTCACCAGCCCGTCTGCGTCCGCCCAGCTCCGCATCGTACCGACCATCTGGTCGGTCACCGCGTTCACGTGACGCTTGGTAGAGAAGAGGGCGTGGGAGGCCTTCTTCGACAGCGACCCGGCCAGCGCGTCGACCTCCCGGTCGAGTGCGTCCTCGTCCACGACCCGGTTGAGGAAGCCGCTGGCCCTCGCCTCCTCCGCATCGAAGGGGCGGCAGCTGAGCACGAGCTCCTTCGTCCGCGCCGGCCCGATCTCGCGCACCAGGCGCGGGATCCCGCCCCAGGCCAGGGGAATCCCGAGATCCACCTCGGGAATCGAGAACCGGGTCTGGGCCGTCGCGATACGCAGATCGCAGGCCGCGGCGAGAACGAGCCCACCTCCGACGCACCAGCCCCGGATCGCCGCGATCGTGATGGCGCGCATCGCCTCGATCGAGTCCGCCATCTCGCGCCCGAGCTCGGCCACCTCGCGCGTGGTGAGCTCGGACCGACGCGTGAAGCTCTCGAGGTCCGCTCCCGCCGAGAAGGCTCGCCCGGCCCCGCGGACGACCACCACCTTCACGTCGCGCTGGGCATCGAAATGACGAGCCGCCGCCGCCAGCTCCTGCAGGGCCTCGATCGAGAGCGGATTCAGCTTCGCCGGCCGGTCGAGGCGCAGCTCCCCGATCGCCCCTTCGGTCCGAACGCTCAGGGTCTCGAACACACGCTCCTCCCGGACCACCGGGTCGTCCGCCGTCGGCTCCATCTCTCATCGCCTGTCATCGCTTGTCGACGAGCTCCACGATGGCCGTTCGGAGTCGATCGG
>CAYWGW010000052.1:6215-8344 GCA_964457385.1 uncultured Spirochaetaceae bacterium | reverse complement strand
ATCGCCTGTCATCGCTTGTCGACGAGCTCCACGATGGCCGTTCGGAGTCGATCGGGGTCGACGGGCTTCTTGAAGATCACGCCTTCGAGACCCTTCATCCGGCTGCGCTTGATGATGTGGTCCTTGTCGTAGTGGAAGGCGGTCATCATCAAGACCGGAAGATGAGGGAATCGTTTCTGGATCGCGAGGTAGAGCTCGTAGCCATCCATCTTCGGCATCACCACGTCGGAGAGCACGAGGTCGAACTCGGATCGCTCGAGCTTGCGGAGGGCGACCTCGCCATCCTCGGCCGTCTCGACGAGGCAGCCATCGACCTCGAGGATCTCCTCGAGCGAGCGGCTGATGCCGGGGTCGTCGTCCACGACGAGGATGCGAAGGCCCGCCAGCCGCGCGTCGGGCTCGCGATGCTTGCGATGCTCGGCGCGCAGGTCGACCATCCGCGAGGGACCGACGTAGTGGATCGTCTCGTAGCGGTCGGTGGCCACCATCTCACCGAGCCGCGCCACGATCTGCGAGATGCGCGCGACCTCACGCTTGATCGCGTCCAGGCGCTCGTTCTCGACGGAGCAATCGGATTCGTCCGCCAGCCGCGCGACGTCGTTCTCGAGCAGCTCCGCCTGGTTCACGATCACCGCGAGCGGGTTGTTGATCTCGTGGGCCAGACCGATCGCGACCTCGCCCAGAGTGGCGAGCTGATCCTTGCGGAGAATCTCCCGGAGATCCTTCGCAAAGCCGATCGTGCCCTCCTCCTGACCCTGTTCGTCGTAGAGGAGGGTGCCCGAGATGGCGACGGGGATCTCCTCCCCGTCCCGGGAGACGAAGGTCGTCTCGAGGGTGTCGACCACGCCGATCCCGCCGTGGGCCGGACTGCGCATGGCGTCACCCACTCGACGGGCCTCGTCGACGGACGGATAGAAGACCCCGACGAACTCGCCTAGCACTTCTTCGGCCGAAAAGCCGAGATTGCGCATCGCTCCGTCGTTGTAGTAGCTCACGCGACCCTTACGGTCGGTGGCGATGATCATGTCGGGAGAATGATTCGTGAGCTGCACGAGCTGCTCCCTCGTCAGACCCATCGCTCGGGCTCCCTGGAGAATCGCTCCGTGAGGACTAGGCGATTCCCTGCTCTGCCAGCCAGCGTTCGGCATCGATCGCCGCCATGCATCCGGTCCCGGCCGCGGTCACCGCCTGCCGGTAGATCGGATCGGCCACGTCGCCGCACGCGAACACACCCTCGACCCCGGTGCGTGTCGTGCCTGCCTCGACCTTCAGATAGCGCGCATCGTCCATGTCGAGCTGCCCTTCGAAGAGCTGCGTATTCGGCTGGTGGCCGATCGCGATGAAGAGGGCATCGACGGCGAGCTCCCGCTTGGATCCATCCCGGGTATCGCGCAGACGGATGCCCGTCACGAACTCGTCGCCGAGCACCTCGTCCACCTCGGAATGCCAGGCGAATTCGATCTTTTCGCTCGCCAGCGCCCGCTCCTGCATGATCTTCGAGGCCCGCAGCTCCCCGCGACGATGGACGACCGTGACCTGCGTGGCGAAGCGCGCGAGAAAGAGCGCCTCCTCCATCGCCGTGTCGCCTCCGCCCACGACCGCCATCGGGCGACCGCGGAAGAGCGCACCGTCGCAGGTGGCACAGGCCGAGACGCCCTTGTTCCGCAGTCGCGTCTCGGACTCGAGCCCCAGCCAGCGGGCCGAGGCACCCGTCGCCACGATCACGCAATCGGCCGTGTAGAGCGCCGCGGCCGTCTCGACCCGGAAGGGACGCTGGGAGAGATCGACCGCCGTCGCGTCTTCGAGCAGGACCTTCGTGCCGAAGCGTTCGGCCTGCTTCTGCAGGTCCTCCATCATCACGGGACCGGTCACGCCGTCGGGGTAGCCGGGATAGTTCTCCACCTCGGTCGTGATCATCAGCTGACCACCGAACTCGAGGCCCGCGATCATCAGGGGCTCCAGCCCGGCCCGCGCCGCGTAGATCGCTGCGGTATAGCCAGCTGGACCACTACCGATGATGAGCACGCGGCGGTGCTCGGACTCCATGGACTCATACCTCCGGCTCGTTCTTCCGAAACCCAGCGTCCCTCTGAATCCCGTCGAAGAGGATCCCGTCGAAGAGGATCCCG
>CAYWGW010000052.1:0-6115 GCA_964457385.1 uncultured Spirochaetaceae bacterium | reverse complement strand
ATCCCGTCGAAGAGGATCCCGTCGAAGAGGATCCCGGATCGTCGCCCCGCGACCCATCGTTCGCGGGCCCCCAGCCGCCGTCGAGCCGCGCGTCGCACGCTGCCGGGAGTCTACGGGTCGGGTCCAACGGCCGCTACCCGGGCGCGGATCCCGAGAACGGTCACGGGAACCCGCGTCGAGGCCCTGCCGACCGGGCTCAGAGGGGCTCCGTGATCGGCAGCTCCTCCCACATCAATTGCAGAAAGATCCCGATGAAGAAAGAGAGGAAGGTCATCAGCAGCACCGCGGACGGAAAGGCGTAGAGAGGCGCCGCACCCACCACTTGCGGCAGCGATCCCACCATCGGCGGAAGCGTCTCGCGGAGGACCTCGATCGAAACCTCCCCCGAGTCCGGGGACCAGTTGCGGGCCACCATGAACGGACCGACGAGACTCGTCATCACGACCCCCACCGCGAAGGCCTCGAGTACCCCCATCAGGAAGAGCGCCCGGGCCCGGGCGAAGGCCACCGCCGTATCCGCGATGCGCCGCGCGATCTCGACGTAGATGTACAGCAGTGTGACCAGGCCCAGCAGCAATACGACCGCATCGAGGGCGACGTTCTGACGACTCGCCAGATCCCAGACCTCGTCGATCAGGAAGACCGGCAGATAGCCGACGATGATCCCGGCTCCGATGCGCGGCACCGAAGCGTGGAAGAAAGAGAGATCGCGCTTCCAGCAGAAGCGGTAGAGCAGGAACCAGACCGCGATGGAGTTGATCGCCAGGATCTCGGCCGAGAAGATCAGGTCGAAGATCCGGGGCGCCTGGGGGTACACGAAGGCCGCGGCCACGAAGGGCAGCAGCAGCAGCCCCAGCACCGTGGCGTGGATCTTCGGGGTATGCCAGGTCAGGGCACCCTCGCGGGCGCCCCGTCCCGCGTCGAGGGACGCGGCATGATGGATGATCGCCGAGGAATGGCGGATGTCGTAGCTGCGCAGGAACCAGCGCTCGAGCTTGCCCAGCAGCCGCCGGGAGTCGCGATGGGCGCGGCAGAGGAAGGGCACCAGATCCCGACTGCGTTCGATGCGCCGTTCGCCCGTCGCAGAGATCGCCATCAGGACCTCGGCCTCGCGGCTCTCGAAGGGGGAGTCGTCCTTTTCGAAGGCCTGATTCTCCTCCGTCAGGCAGACCCCCTCGAGCCACATGTAGAAGGCTCGTTCCGCCATGCGCAGGACCATGCGCTGTATCGCCTCGTCCTCGCCCGTCTCCATCACCCGGAAGAAGCCGCTCTCGGTCGGGTCGTCGGAAGGATCGACGACGCTGATCTCGCCACGGAGATACCCCTGGAGATAGGTGGGATCGACGCGTTCTCGAACCAGAACGCGCAGGGATTCGTAGATCCGCCGACGGAAGGCGAAGCCGGCCATCCGAAGCGGGCGGCTGTCGTCGAGGTCGTGGGTTTCGTTGAAGCGGAGCAGCAGCTGCGAGAGCAGGGCGACATCCTGGTGGAATCGGCGCCGGGCCTCCGGCTGCATCCCGTCGGAGGCCGCCCGATGACGGCAGACCTCCTCGAGGTAGCGGGGAGCACCGGAGATGATGCGCACGACCAGGTCGCGCGCATCCCGGCTGCTCGCGCGGGCGGCGATCAGACGCGGCTTGGCCAGCAGGTCCTCGAGCTGCAGCAACAGCTCCGCCGGATCGTGGCGGTCCGCATCGAAGGAGAACGTCTCGGGGAAGATCCTCCGGAAGACGCCATCGGCTTCGGCGACCTCGAAGCGAACCTCCCGGGCGTGGAAAGCGAAGGTGAATCGGCAGACCATTTGCAGCCGCTCGATACGCAGCTCGAGCCGCGGCAGTCCCGATCGGGGCGGTTCGCGAGAGATCGCGATCGCCTCCACCTAAAGCACCCGCTTGCGAGGATTCTCGCCCGTCTCGTAGTAGGTCTCGACACCACGCTCCAGGGCCTTCACGCGTTCCGGGAGCGGCACACCGCTCGGCCAGCGACGCGAGGCCACCTCGAGCCGATCGCGGAGCCGCTGTGCGTCCGGGTAGTCTTCGCTGGCGAGCGCGTGGTCGATGTCCAGCCAGTTGGTGATCGCCGTCCGCATCCGGGAGATCCGTTCCGCCAGCTCCGTCATGCTCGCCGAACGGACTCTCGCCTCGGCCACGCGGTTCGCAAGAGCCTCGAGCGCCTGCAATGCGACCTCGAGCTCACCGTGGATGGAGCCCTCGGCGGCGGAGACACGGGCCGCGATCTGCTCGAACTCGCGCGCGAGGGGCTCGTGGGAGATCTCCTTGAACAGGATCACCCGACCCATCGACTCGCCCTGTTCGTCCGCCAGGGCCTGGTAGGAGACCCGGATCCGATGGCCCCCACCGACCGGCAGATCGACCTCCTCGAAGTTCCCACCCGTGGCTTCGCCGAGGGCCCGCACGGTCTCACCGAGTTCCTCGAGACCGCGGCGGCTCAAAATCTCCTGGATCGGGCGACCCCGGATGTCTTCCTCGAGCCCGATGAAGGCGCAGGCGGGCTTGTTGACGGCGCGGACGATGCCGTCACGATCTACGGCGATGGCCCCGGTCCGCAGCCGGTCCATCACCGCCTCGAGGAAGAGGTTGGCGTGCCGGAGATGCTCGACGAGCCGACGATTCTCGAGCGTGAGAGCGTGCAGCTCCACCCCGCGCTTGACGATCGTCTTCAGCTCCTCCGGCTCCCAGGGCTTGTTGATGTAGCCGTAGATATGGCCGTCGTTGATCGCCCGGATCGTGGTCTCGGAGTCGGCGAAGCCGGTCAGGATGATCCGGACGGTCTCCGGGAAGCGATCGTAGACCTGCTTCAGGAGCTCGACTCCGGTCATTCCCGGCATCCGCTGATCGGTGATCACCACCGCCACGGGCTGGTTCTCCTCGAGCATCGCCAATGCCGTCTTGGGATCCGAGGTCGAGAGCACCTCGTAGAGATCCATGAAGGTGAAGGCCATCGTCTCGAGAATCGCCTCCTCGTCGTCGACGATCAGGATGCGCGGTCGGGTCGGTTCAGTCATCTTGCTCGGTCATCTCGCTCAGTCACCATGCCCAGTCACCATGCCCAGTCACCGTGCTCAGCCACCGTGAGCAGGGGGCGACGCGTCGGCAGACGATCAGTATCGGGTGGCCTCGATCAGGCGTCGTCGATCTCGATTCCACTCGCCACGCCAACGCTCCGCGATCTCCTCGCCGGGACTCACGCCCCGCTCGATCTGCTCGTGGAGGGGATCGAGGAAATGGCGCTCGTCCCGATCCGTCTCGCCGGCCACGGCGATCCGCCGCAACCCCTCGCCCGAGAAGCGCACGATCTCCCGAGCCAGGTCGAGCACCTTGTGCCCCCCCAACTCGGCGCGCAGCCCACGCCGCGCCACGTCGAGCTGGCCGGCATCCAGCTGCTCGGGCGTGACCCCGCCCAGCAGGGACCAGGCCGCCTCGAGTGCCTCCCGATCGTAGAGGATCCCCTTCCACAGCGTGGGCAGCGCGCAGGTCCCCCCACGCGGTACGGCGTCCGCGCCCCGCACCTCGATGATGCGCTTCAGGCGGACATCGGGAAAGAGCGTCGTCAGATGCGTATCCCAATCCTTCAGGGTGGGGCGGAAACCGAGGAAGCCCCGGTCCATGAACTCGCGAAAGGTCGTGCCGTCCCCCGCACGATAGCGGCCGTCCCGGACGACGAAGAAGAGCGGCACATCCAGGGCCCACTCCGCATAGCGACGATAGCCGAAATCGGGGTCGAAGACGAAGGGAATCAGGCCGCAGCGATCTGGATCCGTGTCGCGCCAGATGACGAGGCGCCGTGACATGTAGCCGTTTTCCTTGCCCGCCGAGATGCTCGAGTTCGCGAACAGCGCCGAGACGATCGGGGTCACGACGAGCGCCGTCCGCATCTTGTCGATCATGTCCGACTCGTCGGCGTAGTCGAAGTTCGCCTGCACCGTCGCCGTGGCGTGCATCATCTCGAGCGCCAGGGCGCCGCGCGTGGGCAGGTAGGCGCGCATGATGTCGTAGCGCGCCTTCGGCATCAGCGGGATCTCGGCGATCTCGTGGAAGGGATCGATGCCGAGGCCGAGCCAGGCGATCCCGAACTCGTCCGAGAGATCCTTCACGAGATCGACGTGGGCGTTGAACTCCGCGCAGGTCTCGTGCGCCGTTCGCAGCGGTGCCCCCGAGAGCTCGATCTGGCCTCCGGGCTCGAGCGTGATGCTTGCACCGTCGCGGACCAGAGCGATCGTGCGCCCGTCCTCCTGGATCCGTTCCCAGTCCGCCGAGGCCGCGATCTTCTCGAGCAGCGCACCGATACCGCGAGGCCCTTCGTAGGGCACCCGATCGCCGCTGTCCGCATAGACGCCGACCTTCTCGTGCTCGGTCCCGACCCGCCAACGATCCCGGGGCTTCTCCGCCGCCCGGAAATAGCCCAGAAGGTCCTCCATGCCCTCCACGGGACGATCCATTTCCTTCATTTCGAGAGGCTCCTTCCGGAGGATGGGCCGGCCGTCGGGGTCGACCCGGTCAGGGCGCCGCTCAATCGTAGAGATCTACATGGAGAAAGGGAACGAGGGCGCAAAGAACGGCCTGGGATCCGTAGGCACTGCGGCTGAGCCGTCCACCGCTGAGTCTGCCGATATTGCCTTCCCGGCGGCCGGATTCCAACCCCGCCTGCACATCCCCGGGCGACCGCCGGTCCCGCGCCCCGTGCCGCTCCCGATGTCTCTGCCAGAGGGCGTCGAAGAGGGTCCCGATCGGCGCCTGCTCACGTAGCGCCGGCTCGAGACAACGAGACGGGTAGGCGAATGCCGCGGAGAAGCCATGGGCCTCCCGCTCGCCGTCCGTCACCCAGGCGCAACCGATGTTGTCGGCCCCGAGGCCACCCAGGGAGGCCAGCCCGTCCTCGATCCCGACGGCCAGGGCGCAGGGACCCGAGGCGAGAGCGGACCGGGCGCGCCCGCGCGCACCCTCGACGATCTGCTCGATCCCGATTGGCTGCTCGGGCACCCCGCTCGCCACGTCGACCGCCACGACCGCGATCGCGAGCCCGTCGGCCTCGTTCGCCGCGAACGCCCGCAAGGCCATCGCGACCGCCTCGAGCTTCGCCCGATTCTCGCTGCCGACCCGCACGGTCTCGCCGGCGAGCGCCCGCTGGAGCGACGGCGCCGTTCGGAAATCGAGATCAGAACGCCATGTGGACATCGCCGACCTTCGCCGCAGAGGGCTCCGCGCTAGGGAGCCGTCGCGGCCTCGAGGAATCGTTCGACGAAATCGACGAGGGCGGACTCGATCTCGTCGTCGGCCTCGAAAGCGAAGCTGCGGCACGGCCCCTCGTCCTTGCCGGTCCGGAAGGGTCCCACGAGCGTGACCTGGCCCTTGCTCTTGGCCGTGACGATCGCCCGGGTCCGACCCCGCTCGAGATCGAACTCGACGGCGTGGGCATGCTTGTCGTCGGTCCGCAGCGGCGTGACCGAGACCGCGAGATCGGGGGACACATCCCCGACGATCCGGTTGAAGGTCTCGATCGCGGGGAGCACGCGATCTCGCAGCGTCGCGGCCCGGAATCGCGCCCGGGCGAGCGCCTCCGCATGGGCCGTCTCTCGCTCCGCGACCGCGCGGGCGAGCACCTTCACTCGCTCATCCAGGCTCATGATTGGCTCGCATCCATGGGGAGGCTAGAGCGCCTCGTCGGCCAGGCTGATCGGACCGGCGCCGAGATCGGCGAGCAGCTCGTCGCGCACGTTCTCGAACTCCGCGATCCGATCCCGTTCCACCGGTGTGCCTGCCGGACTCGAGATTTTCAGTGGGTCGACGTAGCGACCGTCCTTCTTCACACGGAAGCAGACGTGGGGACCGGTCGACAGACCCGTGCTGCCGACGAAGCCGATCACCTGCTTCTGCTCGACACGATCCCCCACCTTCAGTTCCTTCGCGAAGCGGGATAGATGTGCGTAGTGGGAGGTGTACCCGTTTGCGTGCCTCACACGGATCAGGTTGCCCGACGCACCGGCCCGCCCCTTGAACTCGACTACCCCGTCGGCGACCGACCAGACAGGCGATCCGATGGGCGCGGCGTAGTCGATGCCCGGATGCGGACGCGTGACGTTCAGGATCGGATGGTG
>CAYWGW010000051.1:0-20745 GCA_964457385.1 uncultured Spirochaetaceae bacterium | reverse complement strand
CGTGAAGCTCGATGAGTCCGCCGCCGTCGGGGCGGCGACCGACGAGGGGGCTCCTGAGGAAGCCCGGGAAGCGACTCAGGCGGTCGACGCGTTTCGACGTGCTCGCTTGATGGCGTACATGAAGCGGTCGGCTTCCCGAATCAGATCGTCGAGGCCCTCGTGCTTCGTCGGATCGAAATCCGCGACGCCGATGCTACAGCGAAGCGCATGGGGCCAACGCGAATCCCGGTTCCACTCCTCGAGCACGCGCTGGAGTCGCTCGGCGGGCGCCTTCGACGTGCTCGAGTCGGCGAGCAGGACGCAGAACTCGTCGCCACCCAGGCGTCCGATCACGTCGGAATCCCGGAAGCCGTCGATCAGCAGGTCGGCGAAGGCCCGCAGCGTACGATCTCCCGCATCGTGCCCGAGGGTGTCGTTGACCGTCTTGAACTCGTCGATGTCGATGAAGAGAAGCGAAGCGGGCCGGCTCAGGCGTTTACAGAGTCGCAGCGTCCTACATGCCAGCAGCTCGAAGCCGCGTCGGTTCGAGAGGCCCGTCAGGCAGTCGATCGTCGCAAGGGCGTGGATCGCAATGTCATCCTCCACCATACGAGCCAGATCCCGAAGCAGCGCGACGTCGTCGTCGTCCAACGAGCGGGGCTGTCGATCGATCAGGCACAACGTCCCGATACGACTGCCGTCGGGCGCCGCGATCGGACAGCCGGCGTAGAACCGGATCTGCGGATCATCGATCACGAGCGGATTGTCCGCGAAGCGTTCGTCGGCGATGGCGTCGGGAACGACCATGACCTCCGCCTCGAGGATCGTGTGGCCGCAAAACGAGGCCTCCCGTGATGTCTGGACTGCGTCGAGGCCCTGACGCGACAGGAACCACTGTCGCTTCTCGTCGACGAGGGTGATCAATGCGATCGGCATGCGAAAGCTGCGAGCCGCGAGCCGCGTGAACCGATCGAAGCGCTCCTGGGGCCGGGTATCGAGAAGATCGAGATCGTGCAGGGCCCTGAGTCGGCTGGCCTCGTTGACGGGCTTCGGCGGCGCGATCATCTGGGTCTCCGTTCGACTTTCCGGCGGGTCGCGCACGTGCCGTGCACGGACTCCGCTCTCATCGGAAACCATCGCGCAGAGCTGAAGCGAGGAGATGGATCGGGCCGTCGGGAATGCGCATGATCCGATCGCAGGACACTGCTGATCCGGCCAGAGTCCGGCTGCCCCGTCCAAGGGGCAGCCGGACCCGGCGAGCCCGACCCCGAGCGGGATCCCACTCGAGACTCAGCTCATCGACCCTCTCATAGATCCTCGATCAGGAACGCGGTCCCATCGCGTCCGACCACCGCTCGGATCGGGAAGCCGCCCGTCAGGAGCGCGGGAAGGCCCAGCCCGTCGGGCACCTGATCGAAGCGTCGATCATCGCCGTCGAGCTCACGACCGAGGGCGACCTCGATGATCGAATCGTCGATCCGCGTACTCCCGACGACCTCGATCGTTCGACCTCCGAGAACGAATGTCGAGCCGGTCACGTCCGTCGGCGTCCCCACGAAGGGGTCGCCGGCGAATCCGCCGTCGTCGGGACCGCCGTCGTCGTCCTGGCCCGGCGGCACGCTGCCCACGAGGCCGTCGTTGGGCTCGAACTCGAGCTCGCGCGCATCGAGCAGTCCGCTCTGGCACGCCGAATCGCCCTCGAAGCTCTTCGTCTGCACGACGTCCCCGACGTCCAGCCGAGCGAAGAATCCCGATCGACCGACCGTCTCGTCGTCATCCCCCTCGAAGTCGTCGTCCTCGACGCCGTCCGATCGGATCGTCACGCCCTGGATCACGAGCTCGAAGGAGTTCGCATCTCCGGAGATCGACTCCACCGGGCCGCGCAGGCGGCAGTCGAGATCGTCGTCGTCATCGAGCTCGATCCGGGTCCAGCGGACGGAGCCGTCGGATCCCGGGAAGCCGCGGGCCTCCACGTAGTCGTCGAAGTCGACCCGGTCGAGGAACTCGGACGGCGTCAGCCGATCCCCCTCGTCATCGTCACTGGCGTCGTCCTCGAGTCGACTCGTCCCGGCCGGAGTGATGACGATTCCGAGACGCGTCGTGAAGCGGCCGGCCGAACGGTCCACCGAAGCCACGCGATCCTCGATGCGCACGCTGTTCTCGACCTCGACCTTCGACTCCCTGATTACGAGAACGCCGTCCGCATCGAAACTCCCCTTGATCTCGATGCGGTTTCCGATCTGCCCCTCGAGGCTCGATGCATCCCGGACCTCGATCGTCCTGCCGTCGATCACGATCCGGTCCGGATCCGTCGTCCGATCGACCGATCGGAGCACCCCTTCGATCTCGAGCTCGCCTCTGCGGTCGTCGTCGTCATCGAAGTCGTCTTCACTCTCGATCCGTACGGCGAGAAGCTCCTCACCGGCGAGGAGATCGGCCTTGACCTCGACGAAGCGGCCGACGAGGCCTCCGCCGGTCGGGAGATCATCCTCGATGACGGTCCGTTCATCGATCAGGAAGGTCGTTCCGCTCACGACGATCGCGGACCCGTCGGAAGTGATCGAATCGACGAAGCCTTTCAGCTCGAGCTCGTCGTCGTCCACCTCGGGCCGACCGATCCCACCGGCCGCGGCGTTGACGCGATCGATCCGGGTCGCGAGCAGACCGTCGACGGTCGGGAAGCCACTCACCGATACGACGACGGGTGCGTTTCCCGGAAACAGCATGGGCTCGAGATCCCGCAGGTCGATTCCCGGCTCTCCGTCGTTGTTGCCGATGTCGTCGTCGAAAATCGTGTTGGCGTCCACGATCACCGTCCGCCCGATCACGCTGAATCGCCCGAGGGAGGGATCCGCCGGATCCGGGGCCACGTCCCGGGCCGGCCCCTTCAGATCGTCGTCGAACTCGATTCGCTCGGCGAAGCGCCGGCCCGCGCGCTCGTTGGCGCGAATGCGGACCTTCATGCCGATCCGCAGCGGACTATCATCGCCGAGCCGCTCGCCCTCACCCTCGACTGCGACCACGGTCCCGCCCTCGACCTCGTAGCGGACGCCGCCCACGAACACGCTGCTGAAGCCCGTGATCACCCCGCTCGAGGCGACCGTCGTCGAGCCCGTCCCGTCGCTGCTTCCCCCGCCTCCGCCGCAGGCCATCAAAAGGGCCATCAGCAGAAGACCGGGGAGCGGACGACCCGCCCCGACTGCTCGCCTCATTCCACTCTTCGTTCGTTCTCCACTCATCTCCCGGTCCTCCCTGGCTCCGGTCGGGTCCGATCCGCTGATCTCGCAGACCGAGCCGACCCTCGATCATTTTTTGGGAAAATAGTCCCAAAAATATCGACCGTCAAACGCTCGATGTGAGCGCCAGCTGCGGCGGGATGGCGGGATGGATTCCCGGAGGGATGCACATGAGGATGCGCCCCAACCCCCGCGCCGACCCCGCACTGAGGGGTGCGGGGCGCCTCGAGGAGTGCTGGGACCGGGTCGATGACCAGGCCAATGATGCTTCTCGGATCGGGCACCCTGACCGCGATCCTCACCTTCACGCTCGTGGGGTGGATGCTGAAGCTGGGCGCGACCCGGGGACCCGCGGCGAACGGGTCGACGCCTCCTCCCGTCGAGGAGATGAAGATCCGTATGTTATGGGGGCTCTTCTACGTAAACCCAGGCGATCCGCGCGGCTGGGTTCGGAAGACGTCCGGACTCGGCTACACCGTCAACTCCCGGACCGAGCGCAACGCGAGGATCTTCGCGAGTCTGATCCTGGCCACGCTGCTCTCCGCCGTCGCGCAGATCGTGGCCGCGGCGATCGGATCTGCATCGACCTGAGAGGGTCCGGGCAGGGTCCGTGCGGGCCTCCACCCGGGCTCGCGACGCCCACGGACGTCAGGACGCCAGACAAAAAAATCCCCCCGGAACAGACCGAAGTCCTGATGCGGCTACGACATCCGCGTTCCGGGGGGCGGCAGCGTTGGGAACCTGCGTCCCACGCAGCACCTAGCGATTCGACGAAACGGTTCAGCGTTGCTAGGACGCCACCACCTCACTCGTCGTAGTGCTACGTTGGTTCATTGTCACCTCCCAAAGTCGGCATGGTGTCGATGAGCAGGGACCCCAAAGTCCCTGCCAGGCTCCCGGGCTCAGGTGGCCGCCGTCGCCGCCCCTCCGGGCCGCTCCCCCCACCCATCCCCCATGAATGGGCAGTCGGGAACTCGGGGATGAGTGAATCCCCTGTACCGGAATCTATCGGACGAACGGGGCGAAGGCCAGAGACCGGATCGGCGGTCTTCGGGTCCTCGGCTAAGATCCCCGCCGGAGAGAGCCCGATGTCCCCGCCTCCGACAGAATCGACGCTGGCCACCCTGCTCGTCTCCTGCGCCGATCGGCCGGGGCTGGTGGCCGCCCTGGCCCAGCTCCTCTACGCGCTCGGGCTGAACATTCTCGACGCCGATCAGCATACGGATCTGCTGGCGGGGCAGTTCTTCCAGCGCATTCGCTTCGACCTTTCGGTTCGGAACGGGGGCGCCCTCGTCGACGAGAAGACGCTGCGGGGCGCGATCCGCGAGGTCGCCGAGCGCCACCGGATGAGCTGGCGGCTGCGGACGGATCGGGAGCCCCAGCGCGTGGCGATCTTCGTCTCGAAGACGGACCACTGCCTCTACGACCTGCTCCTACGTCATCGCTCGGGGGAGCTCGACTGCGAGATCCCCCTGATCGTGAGCAACCATCCCGATCTCGAGTCGATCGCCGGGCATTTCGGCATCGACTATCGCGTCTTCCCCATCACGCCGCAGACGAAGGAGGCCCAGGAGGAGAAGGAAATCGAGCTGCTCCGGGACCACGAGATCGATCTGGTGGTGATGGCGCGCTACATGCAGATCCTCAGCCCACGGATGATCGAGGCCTTCCCGATGCGCATCATCAACATCCACCACTCCTTCCTGCCCGCCTTTCAGGGCGGACGGCCCTACCATCAGGCCTACGGACGGGGGGTAAAACGGATCGGCGCGACGGCCCACTACGCCACCCTGGACCTCGACGAGGGTCCGATCATCGAGCAGGACGTCGTGCGCGTCTCCCATCGCGATACGCCCCGCGAGCTCGTCCGCAAGGGTCGCGACGTGGAGCGCACGGTCCTGTCCCGGGCGGTGGCCTGGCATCTCGAAGGGCGCGTGCTCGTCTACGACAACAAGACGGTCGTCTTCGACTGAGGGATCTCCGGAATGGATGGAAAGCTGATCTTCCTCGCCGTCTGCATCGGCATCCTCGTGCTGGCCTGGGCCGGGGCAGGCGTGCTCTGGCGCGCGGCCGAGGTCTCCGAGATCGTGGCGCCGATCGAGCCCCGCTCCTGGGAGACGCTCACGGTCACCACCGTCGGCACCGGCAACGAGTACGAGAACCCCGAGCGCCACGGCCCGTCGACGGCGATCGCGCTGGGCGACACGGTCGTCCTCGTCGACGCCGGCCGCGGAGTCGCCGAAGGGCTCCGCAGCGCCCGCATTCCCCTCGATCAGCCGGCGGCGGTCGTCTTGACGAATCTGCTCCCGCTGAACACGATGGGGCTCGACGATCTGCTCTTCACCGGCTGGCTTTCGCCCCGAGAAGAGCCCTTACGCGTGTTCGGCCCCGCCGGCACCCGCGCTTTCGTCGCCGCGCTCGAGCAGGCCTACGCCGGCGGTCGCGATGCGCTCGGCGAAGGACTCGGCCTGACGTCCTCCGGTGGTCGCATCGACGTCGAGGAGATCGGCGATGGAGATCGTCTGGAGATCGGCGGCCTCGTGCTGGAGGCCCGGACGCTCCCGGACGGTCCGCTACCGACCCTCGCCTGGCGCTTCTCGGACGGCTCCCGACGCATCGTCGTGTCGGGCAGCGGCTGGGGCGCCGAGACGCTCGAACGCTTTGCCGCCGGTGCCGACGTGTTGATCCACGAGGCAGCCTACCTGCCCACGGTCGAGGAGCTCGAGGGGACGGGGGCCGAGGTGCCGCACCCCGAGCGGATCGAGCGGGAGGCTCGCTTCCATACCTCCATTCTCGACGTCGGCGACATCGCACGCGACGCCCAGGTCGATCGGCTGGTGCTCGTGCGGCTGCGGCCACCGCCCTTCTTCGATCTGCAGGTCCGATCGCTCGTCGCCAACGACTTCTCGGGGACGATCGTCGTGCCCCAGGACGGCGACGTCGTATTCCCTTGAGCCCCGGAGACGGCCCGCGACGCGTCCGGCGCTCACCGTCCGCGCCGTGCATGGAGGCGTCGCTGTCACCCCGCTCCCAGGTCCCACCCACCCCGATCATCCAGGCTCGCACGCAGGCAGGGCGCGAGCAGGCCCAGCAGCCTCGCACGACCGGTCGCCGAACGCAGCAGGGCCTGGTTGAGCTCGAGCTCGAGTCCGAGGTAGTCGACCGGTGGACGTTCCCGACGCAGGGCCGTCGTCAAGCCATCCGCATTGCCGCGGTAGGGTGCGTTGCGACGCACGCGAAGGCTCCCGTCCGCAGCGACCAGACGAGCCCGAAGACACGCCGCGAAGGCGCTTTCCCGGGTCCGTACCGGGTCGTAGAGAAGGCCCAGATCGAAGGCGCGGATGCGACCGCCGAGTCGCGGGGTGAAGCTGTGCACAGCCAGGTGGACCGCCGGCTGCGGAGCCCGATCGAGTGCCTCCCGGATCCGTCGCCAATGCGGTCCGTGCAGGGTCGCGATCAGCCGGTCCCGTTCGGTGGCAGCCAGGCCACCGGTGACCTCGGAGAAGATCGCCGGATTCCGCGGCGAGCGGTTCAGGTCCACCAGCAGCCGGGTCGTCGTCGCCGCCACCAGCGGAGCGCGGAGCCGACGGGCCAGACCGCGCGCGATCGCCAGGGCGCCCGGGTCCCATCCACGATGGGACGCGAGCAGACGACTGCGGGAGCGGAACAGGGGCGTCCAGATTGCCGGGACGCGATTGCCTCCGTGCTCGCAGCTGATCACGAGACCCGCCTCACGTCTCACGATGCGCGTCTCACTGTGCGCGTCTCACTGTGCGCGTCTCACGATGCACGAGCGCACGGCTCACCCCCAAGGCTCACGTCCCGACGCGCAACATGCGCCCCTCGCGCAGACAATCGGCCAGCTCGCCCCAGACGACCCGCAGATCCTCGCGCGAGGGCGTCGGGGCCGGGTCGGATTGGCCGGCCTCGCCGGTGGCGGCGCGCAGGCGACGCAGGATGCGGGTCGAGAGCGTGCCCTCGTCCCGCAGCACGTCGAGCGCCGGCTGCATCGCCGCAAAGTCCGACTCGCCGCGCACGGACCGATCGATCAACTCGCACCAGAGATCCGCTGCAAGGGGCGGAGGTCCGTCGTGTCCGAGGGCCCGGAGATAGTCGGGATCAGCGATGATCGCCCGCTCGGCGTCCCGCGTCGTGTCGCTCAGCACCGCCGCCAGCCGCTGCGTATCGAGGCCTCGGATGCGCGCCAGCTGCCGCGGCCCCCCCTCACAGAGCGCCCGCAGACAGCCCGTCACCGCTGCGGCGATGGCGATGTCGGCGACGGGGCATTCCTGCACGTCGAGCAGCCGGAGCTCGATCGCCATGCGATCGAAGCGCGCGATGCAGCCGCGGGCGTTCACCCACTCGTGTCGAAGTACACCTTCCGGATCGAGCGGCGCCAGGTCCGCATAGATCCCACGCAGGAGTCTTTCATAGTCGGCCCGGGACCAGACCGGCTCGGGGATCACGGCCCCGCTCACCGAAGGGACGCGGCTCGCGTTCTTACGGTAGACGTCGATGCGCGTGTCCATCAGCCCCGACAGCTGACCGTCCACACAGGGCGATGCGGCCGCCAGGGCCGGCAGCAGCGGAAGCAGCGCGCGTGCCGCGGCGTGCAGACGCCCGAACTCGGCGTCGTCCGCGAAGGGGAGGTTCAGATGGGCGCTCTGCAGGTTGGCCCAGCCGTGTCCGCGACAGTCGAAGATCCGATGGAAGGTGTCGTAGATCTCGCGCGAGCCATGGGGCCAGAGTTCGAAGTCGCGATCGGCGTCCATCCACGGATGCATCGCCGCCGGCAACAGCCGCGCTCCCATCGGCGCGAGCAGCGCCTCCATGCGCTCGATCTCCGTCTGGAATCCCTCCGCCAGACCGGCGAGCTTCGGCACCGGCCCGTTCGTCTTCACCTCGATGACGTGCCGCGCGAGCTCGTTGGACCAGGCGAAGGCGTCGCGCTCGATCTCGTTCTCGATGCGCCCCGACTCCGCCTCGATCAGCCGGTCGGCGATCGGAGCCACGGCGAGGCTCTTCGCGTCGACGATCATGTATTCGAGCTCGATCCCGTAGCCCTCGAAGAGGCCGAGCGCCCGCGTCCCGGCGGCGTCGATCTTCTCGCTCATCTCGTTCGTCTCAGCCGGCATGGTTTGGTCCGTTCCGACCGCGCGCATCGAGCTTCTCCCGGAACCACTGCATCACCATCCGGTAGAGCTCGTCCCCGAGCACGACGTCCTCGTAGCCGACCTCGATGTTCGGGTTGTCGTTGATCTCGATCACGAGAAAGCGGCCCCCCACCTCCTTCAGATCCACCCCGTAGAGCCCGTCGCCGATCAGGTTGGCCGCCCTCACGGCGGTCTCGACCAGCAAGGGCGGCGCATTCTCGATGGCGACGGTGTCGACCTTTCCGTAGCGGCGCCGTCCGGAGGCGGCAGTCGTCACGATCTGCCAATGCCCTCGGGCCATGTGATAGCGACAGGCGTAGATCGCCCTGCCGCCGAGCACCCCGATACGCCAGTCGAACTCCGAAGCCGTGAACTCCTGGGCCACCACCAGCTCGGAATCCTCGAGGAAGAGCCGCGCCTTCTCCATCAGCTCGGCCTCGGTCTCGGCCCTGGTCACACCTCGCGAGAAGGCCGAATCCGGCCGTTTCAGGACACAGGGGAGCCCGACCGCCGAGGCGATCTCGGTGACGGAATCCTCATGCGCGACGAAGGTCTCGGGGTGCGGAATCCCGTGACGCCTGAACAGCTCCGCCAGGAAGACCTTGTTGGAGCAGCGCAGGATCGAGATCGGATCGTCGATCACGAAGAGGCCTTCCGTCGCGGCCCGTCGCGCCAGACGATAGGTCGGTCCGTTCACGGAGGTCGTCTCGCGAATGAAGAGCGCATCGAACTCGGCGATGTCGGCCGCATCCGCGAGCTCGATCATGTACGGCTCGATCCCGACCTCTCGGGCCGCACGGGCGAAGCGACGCAGGCTCTTCGCATCCGACGGCGAGTCCTCCGCCTCGGGGTCGTGCAGGATCGCCAGGTCGTATTGATAGCTCGGACGAGCCGGCGAAGAACGCACACGACGACTGAAATGCTTCTCGGCCTGCTCGATCAGGAAGGAGCGATGGTTCTCGGGAATCTCGCTGGTAGAGATCGGACGCACGGTCGAGAGCCGCCATCCCTCGGATTGCTTCTCGAAGCCAGCCCGCAGCAGGGGAACGGGAAACTGATCGTAGAGGGCCCGACAGAGGCTGTCGTAGCGCTTCGAGAGGTTGCGACCGAAGTAGATGGAGAGATCGAAGCGGGGCCCCTTGAGACGGGCGAGATGGCGGTCGATCAGCTCCTCGATCTGCTCGGAGACGATGCGAACGACGGGCGAGAGTCGGAGATCCTGAAGCGTCTCGACCGTCGGCTGGGGACGATGGCCCCGGGCGGCGGCGAGCAACGAGACGTAGTAGCCCACCGTCTGATAGCCGTAGGTCCGACAGAAGTTGAAGACCCGGAGGCTGCGCCTGCCCGACCATTTCTCCCCGACCAGATAGTCCCGCGCCGAGACCACCTCGGCCCCCTGCAGCTCGAGCGGCCAACGACGGACGTTCTCGATCACGATGATCGACTTCAAATCGACCCCTCCGGCGGCTCGAGCACGAGCAGATTCCCGTCGTAGGTGAGCACGCCGAGGAGGATCGCATTGATCAGGCGCTGCACGGGCACCCAGTAGATATGCCGTTGCATCTGGGGATGGTCCTCGACGGGATCGGCGACCCGCACGGATCGCTCCTCCTCGTCCCAGCCGCTCAGGACCACGAAATGGCCGGTCGGCACCCCGAGTACGTCATCCTCCAGCAATTGGTCCGTACCCACCTCGCGCGCGCTCCGATAGAGGTAGGTGGACGAGAGACCGGTCAGGATCGGTCGACCGGCCTGCAGCCACTGACGCAGGAGGCCCGCCGTCAGGTCGACCATCGCCAGCTCGCCGCCGAGAGTGAGGTACTCGACGTAGGCGGCGGTGGCCTCGGTGATCCGGGGATCGCCCTTCGCCCTGGACTGGGCGTGCAGCTTCGCAACGAGGTCGCAGCTCTCGCCCGCGAACCAGGTCGGATCGAAGACCGCCAGGTTGTACGTGTACATCAGCGCCCGATAGCCCCGCTTCAGCGCGTGTACCGCGAGGTTCGCGGCCAGGGTGCCGCCGTTGTGCAGGCGGGGCACCTCTGCGATCACGTCTTCGAGCGCGCCGAGGTCACCGTAGTACTGATACACCGCCTGGAGACAGGTCGGTCCGCAGCTCGCATCGTCCGGCTGGCCCAGGATCTCGAGCTCGAGGGCGTGTCGGGGAATTGATCGGGAGGGTGGGTTCGGCATGGGGAAGCCCTGTTGGCTAGGGCCCTCGGAGCCTCGACCGGCTCGCTACGAACGCCGTGGATCGCGCGTTCGGTCGGCGCAAGAGTAGAGCCCGATACGACCGGAGCAAGAGCCACGACGAACACGACGACGGTGGCGCTCCGCGCACGAGCCGCGACGACGCCCGCCGTCGCCCGCAGAGGCCGATCAGATCACGAGTGCCGGCGCATCGGGATCGAAGATCGGATCGGGCTCGGGGCCGTCCGGCGCCTCCCGATCCCGGGGACTGCCGGGGGGCGGCGGTCGATCCTCGGGATCGCGCTGGCCCAGGAAGCGACGACGCTGCTCGATGAAGTAGGGCTCCTGGGGCATGAGGCGGATCGCCTCGTCGATCGTGATCAGCGCGCCCAGCCGATCCCCGGCCTGGAAGAGTGCCTCGGCGAGCGTGTCGAGATAGTCGGGCTGTCGACGACCCGTACTGGTGACGGCACGATCTGCGAGAGCGACGGCAAGGCCGAGATCCGCGGAGCTCGGCTCGCCTTCCGTGGCCAGGAACCAGGCGGCGGCATTCTCGTGGATGGCGAGATGGGCCTGTCTGGGAATGTCGAGCAATCGGCTGGCGTGGCGCTCGAGGGCCCCGGGATCGAGCCGGGCGAGCGGAACGCCGCCGAGCAGACCGAAGACCGCGATCACGCCGACCACCGCCGCCAGGAAGCGATCGCGCTGCGATGGCGCCTCCAGCGTCTCCAGCGAGGGGCGGCCGATCAGCCAGACGGCGACGTAGCCGCCTGCGAAGCCGCCGAGATGAGCGCCTCCCGCCAGCATTTCGCCCAGCAGCTGATCCAGCACCAGCTGGGCGATCAGGGCCCCGATGAAGAGCCGCCGCGGCAGTCGCCAACGCGCGGGCAGCGCGTCCGGATGGCAAAGCTCGAGGGCGAGCAGACCGCCCGCGAACGCGGCGACCAGACCGGAGGAGCCCAGCACTTCGGGATAATCGTAGAGGACGATGCCGAGGATGCAGCCGAGCCCGCCCGAGCCCAGCAGAATCAGGGTACGCCAGGGACCCAGTGGCCTCTCGATCAGATGGCCCAACACCAGCAGACCGCCGACATTCAGGGCCAGATGGATCGGAAGCCGGGGCATCGCGTGGAGGAAGTGGCTCGAGACGGCCCGCCAGAGCTCGCCGCGAGAGAAGAGCTCGGGGATGAAGGTACCCACCTGCTGCACCAGGGGCTCGCGCAGCTGGAGGACCGTCCCAACCACACAGAGCAGCACCACCGACCAGGTCACCCAGGCGACGCCTCGTCGTCGCGCCAGCGCGTCCACTCGCTCCATCTCCGCCAGCCGATGGGCCCCGTCGGGCCGCGCCGCCAGCCTCCGTAGCAGGGCCCGTCGCGCTTCCTCGGGCCCATGCGCTGGATCCACGAAGTCCATCGCGCGAATCAGCAGAATCCCCGAGCTCGTTCCGATCAACAGCATCCGGCCCGTCGTCTCGACGTGGGTCAGGGACTCGTAGTGATGGAAGGGCGATCGTTTGAGCCCGCGCGGCTGGATCACACGAAAGCCGTCGGGCTCCAGCAGGATTGCTCCGCCCCGAGCCAAACGGATCCGCTGACTCGGCAGGGGCTCGTCCCAGATCGCGTCCAGGGTCTCTCGGGGCTCTGCCGCCCCTTCTGATTCTTCGCCTTCATCCAGGATCATCGCTGCGAGAATAGCGCCTCGACGCCAGACCCCGAGCGGAAGCCGTCGGACCGGCGAGCGGCCGGCAGAACGCAGCGCGCCGAGCCCGAGCCCGCCGACCGCCCGCCGCCGGTCATGGCCGCCGCCGAGTCAATCCCGGGCAGACACCGCCACGGTCGGAAAGACCCGGGAGTAGTAGAGCACGACGAGCAGGAAGAGCCCGCCGAAGCCCAGGGCAATCCCGATCTGGATCAGACCGAACCAGGAGAGCATGTCCCCCTTGATGACCGAGGGCCAGACCAGCAGGTTCCGCTCGAGCCAGAGGCCGAAGAGCAGCAGCCCCGCCACCGGTCCCGCGATCCACGGAGTCTTCTTGGGCTGCTGTCCCAGCAGCACCCAGAAAGGGATCAGCCAGTTCAGGCCCCAGACGGCCATCGAAACCCAGCCGTACCCGGTCTGGAAGCGGGCCCAGTTGAAATCCCAGCTGGTCCAGCTCTTTGCGAAGGCGGCTGCCGAATAGCCCTTGTCGATCATGAACTGGTCGCCGAGACGATCCCGAAGGTAGAAGGTCTCCTCCGGCAGATTCCCGTAGTAGATGACCAGGTACTGGGACCAGAACAGGTACATCCAGAAGATCGAGAAGGCGAACATCATCTTGCCGATGTCGTGCATCCGGCTCTCGCTGATCTCGCCCTGAAAGCCGTCGATCGAGCGGGAGAAGATGCCGGAGAGGGCACAGGCCGCCACCGCCGACAGGATGCCCCCCCAGCAGACGAAGTTCCCGAAGAGGTTCGAGAACCAGGCCTGCTCCATGGACATCACCTGGTCGAAGCTGAAGAAGGCGAAGCCGATCCCGAAGACCAGCGCGATGATCGGGGCCAGGAAGGCGGTCCGGGCCCGAGACGCAGCCCGCTCCTCCTCGTCACCCTTCCAGCCGGCAGTCCAGTTCTCGGCCATCTTCTTGGCGAAGCCGTGGCCATTCTCGGCCAGATTTCGGAGCGTGGGGCGGGCGGAGGCACGCAGGAAGAGGAACCCGAGCAGCGTGATCGCCGCCAGCAGCGCCAGGTCCATCACGTAGAAGCGGGTGGTGTTCAGCCACGGTTCCTTGCCCGGCATCGGGCCGTTCTTCTGCCAATCGAAGATGTACTCGCCCCCGAAGATCCCGACCACCCCGAACACGAAGGCGAGGGGCAGGAAGGCGGCCAGGGACTCGGCGAAGCGACGGTAGGGGCCGGGCCAATGGGCTCCGACGATCGAGTAGATCGCGGAGAGCACCAGGCCGCCGCAGGCCATCATCGTGAAGAAGATGAAGTTGCTGTGATAGGCCAGCCAGGTCGTCTGCGGATCCGTCGCGACCCCGCCGATGAAGGACACGACACCCACGACCGCGAAGGCCAGACAGATCGTCGTGAGGGGCTGGGGCAGCGCGCCCGGATTCGCCCGCTCAGCGGCCGAAGCTGCGTTGCTCACTACCGACCTCCCTGACCGTTCAGGTCACGAATGTAGTTGACGATGTCCCATCGACCCTCGGGTGGAATCCGTCGGTAGTTGGGCATCCGACCCCGACCCAAGGAGATGGTGGTGTAGATGTGGCCGTCGGTGAGCGCGGGGGCGAGGCTGAAGCCCGCACCCGGGCCGATTGGAAGCACACCGGCGATCGGGCCGTTCGGCGCCGCGATCGGACCGTTCCCGGCCCCGGTCGGACCGTGGCAGGCCGCGCAGTTGCGCTGGAAGTACTTCTCACCGCTCTTGAGGGACTCGAGCGTGGCAGACACCGGATTCACGATCGCCTCCTGCTCGGCCATCGACAGCTCCGCGGGATCGGCGACGTCGCCCCAGTCGACGGGCACCGTCCCCTCCGGCGGCCTGAAGAGCGTGACGCGATCCTGGTAGGGGTTCTTCTCGAAGGCCTGGACTGCGACCTGCCACTTCATCTGTGGGAACCACTCGACCGAGACCTGCTCCCAGCAGCCGAGCGAGCCGATTACGGCCAGCATCGACCCGAGCAGCAGCAGCCTCGTCGATCCGTGGCGGCGAGAGGCCCCGCGATGAGGGCGTCGGATGGGGCGGGAATCAATGCGCCGCAAGGTTGACCTCCTT
This sequence comes from uncultured Spirochaetaceae bacterium, assembly GCA_964457385.1. Taxonomy (GTDB): domain Bacteria; phylum Myxococcota_A; class UBA9160; order UBA9160; family UBA4427; genus UBA4427. Next base: position 6,428 of record CAYWGW010000051.1, on the reverse strand, counting down.
GGCGTTGTGTCCGCGCATCAACGCCTCCACCTCGGCGACGTCCCGCTCTTCGCAGTGGACCACCACGCCGAACTCCTCGGCCGAGAAGCGTGGGCTGTAATGTTCGTCGAGCCTGCGCGGGTAGAGCCCGCCGTAGATGAGCAATCCGACCAGGGTGAGCAGGCCGGCGAAGAGGATCGTCAGCTCGAAGCCGATGATCCACATCGGCGGAATCGAGGCGAAGGGCTTGCCCGCGATCTTGATCGGCCAGTCCAGTGACATCCAGATCTGCATGCCGAAGCCAGTGACGACGCCGACGAGCCCACCGACCAGGGTGAAGACCCGCACGCCCGAGGGCTTCGGATCCTCCGCCAGCTCGATCTCCTCGAAAGGAGCCGGCGAGTAGGTCGTGAGTTTCTCGAAGCCGCGCGCCTTCAGCTTGCGGACGACGGTCGCCACGTCCGAGGGCAGGTCGTAGACGCTTACGAGGGTCGGCATCAGTGGGCGCCTCCGTGCTCTTTGGCGTGGATGGAGAGCTCCTTGACCTCCGCGATCGCGATGATCGGGAACATCTTCAGGAAGAGCAGAAAGAACATGCTGAACCAACAGAAGCTGCCCGTCAGGACGATCAGTTCCACGGCGCTCGGGATGTACAGGCCCCAGGCCGCGGGCACGTACTCCCGGGAGAGGGAGGTGATGATGATGACGTAGCGCTCGAACCACATGCCCAGGTTGATCAGGAAACAGAGCACGAAGAGGAATGGGATGTTGGTTCGAAGCCTCTTGATCCAGAGCAGCTGCGGGAAGACGACGTTGAAGATGATCATGCACCAGGTCGAGACCCAGTACGGGCCGAAGGCGCGAAGCCAGAACGAAGTCTGCTCGAACTCGACGCCCGAGTACCAGGCGATGAAGTACTCGGCCCCGTAGGCGTAGCCGCAGATCAGCGAGGTGAAGAGGATGAACCTCGACATGTTCTCGAAGTGGTAATCGGTGATGTAGGCCTCGAGTCGGAAGATCCGGCGGACCGGAACCATCACGACGATCACCATCGCGAAGCCGCCGAAGATCGCGCCGGCCACGAAGTAGGGAGCGAAGATCGTCGCGTGCCAGCCGGGCACGATCGACATCGCGAAGTCCCAGGACACGATCGAGTGGACCGACAGCACCAGCGGCGTCGCGATGCCCGACAGATGCAGCACCGTCCGGCTATGCGCCTTCCACTGTTTGCCCGTCCCCTGCCAGCCCCCGGCAGCCAACGTGTAGACCGCCTTCTTCCAGCCCACGGCACGGTCCCGGGCGACCGCGATGTCGGGAATCAGGCCGACGATGAAGAAGACGATCGAGATCGTCATGTAGGTGTTGACCGCGAAGACGTCCCAGAGGAGCGGGCTCTTGAAGTTCACCCAGAGATAGCGCTGGTTCGGGTAGGGGAGCAGGAAGTAGAACTTCCACAACCGCCCGATGTGAATCAGCGGGAAGAGCGCCGCCGTCAGCACCGCGAAGACCGTCATCGCCTCGGCGCCGCGGTTGATGGCGTTGCGCCACTTCGCCCGGAAGAGGAAGAGAATCGCCGAGATCAGCGTGCCCGCGTGGCCGATGCCGATCCAGAACACGAAGGTGATGATGTAGACGCCCCAGAAGACGGGGGCCTCGTAGCCTGCGACGCCGAGGCCCTCGTAGGTCTGCCAGGCGAGGGCGGTGGCCGCCATCCCGACGCCGGAGACGGCCACAAGCAGGGCGATCAGCCACGGCCAATGGAAGCCCTTCGTGACGGCCATGATGTCGACGTTGGTCTGCGAGTCCCTCGGCCTCACCGGGGGATTCATCGCGTCGGCCACTGCGGAAGCGGGAGGCGGTGCCATTTAGTGGGCTCCCTCACTCTTCTCGCGCCGGACCTGTGCCAGGTAGGTCACGGCGGATCGGGTATTCAGGATCTGAAGTGCGTGGTAGGAGCGGTTCTCGGCCTGCTTGGCCACCTGGACCACGGCGCTCGACTCGTCGCGTACGTTGCCGAAGCTGATCGCCATCGAGGGGCAGGCCTGCTGGCATGCCGTCTGGACCGCGCCATCGGGGATCGTCGCGTTCTTGCCCCGGTCCTTCACCGGCTGGCGCGCGGCCTCGATCCGCTGGACGCAGAAGGTGCACTTCTCCATCACGCCCTGACCGCGGACCGTCACGTCGGGATTCAGCATCAGCCCGAGCAGCCCCGGCCAGTTCTTCCGACCGTAGTCGAAGTAGTTGAACCGGCGGACCTTGTAGACGCAGTTGTTGCCGCAGTAGCGGGTGCCCACGCAACGGTTGTAGACCATGCCGTTGATACCTTCGGGCGTGTGGTAGGTCGCGATGACCGGACAGACCGCCTCGCAGGGCGCCGCTCCGCAGTGCTGGCAGAGCATCGGAAGGTGGCGAACCTCGTTCTTGCCGAGCTGCTCACCGTCGGGCGTCGGCCTGCGGCTGGCCCCCTCGCTCCCGGCGAACTCGACCTCACCGTCTCCGAGGTAGCGCTCGATGCGCATCCAGCTCATCTCGCGATGCCGGATCGCCTGCTCCTCGCCGACGATCGGCACGTTGTTCTCGATGTAGCAGGCGGCGACGCAGGCGCTGCAACCGGTGCAGCGGTCGTTGTCGATCGTCATGCCCCAGCGATAGGGCTGATCGGGATCCGCGTCGTCGGCCCGGTCGAACTCGAAGGGCGGTCCGTCGAAATGATGGCCGCCGCCTTCGCCATGCTCGTCTCCGCCGCTCTCGGCCGCGTGGGCTGCACCGGCGTCGAAGTGGGCCATCCCAGCGCCACCCTTGGCGAGCGCGTAGAGCGAGACCTCGGGTGCGAGCCCGCGCTTGCGCTGGTTGTCCGTCCACTGGGAAAGAGCCAGCCGCCGGAAGCCGCCGGTTGCGCTCACGCTCGCCTTCGTCGCGAGGAAGGCCTGGCTGCCCGACTCGTCGAGTGCGGCGGGCAGGATCGCCGCGACGTTCGCGCCCCGGGCCACCCCCGGCTGACCGTCACCGGCCATCGAAGCATAATGACCCACCGTATGGCCCTGACCGATCGGCAGGGCGAGAACGTCCTCCCGGATGCCGCCTCGCGGATAGACCGAGACCTCGAGCGATCCGGTCTCCGTCTCGATCCGGACCACGTCGCCGTAGCTGAGGCCGAGCGCCTTGGCGCGTACGTCCGAGATTTCGGCCCACGAGTTCCAGGAGAGCTTCGTGACGGGATCCGGGATCTCCTGCAGCCACGGCAGCGCAGCTCCGCGCCCGTCGTACCAGTAGGAATGCGGGTAGGCCACCACCGTGAACTCGCCCGGGCCCGCCAGCCGCGGCGCCTTCGGCGCGACCCGGCCCGCGCCCGCCACGACCTCCACCGGCCGCCGCGCCATCGTGCCGAACTCGCCGCCCCGTGCCAGAGCCTGGCGCCAGCTCGTATTGGACCAGTTGCTCTCGAGCACGCTCTTCCACGAGCCCGCCGGCACCGCTGCCGCCGCTTCCCCGCCCATTGCCCGCGCAATGCCGAGCAGCGTGTCCCCGAGCGCCTGGGTATCGAAGAGCGGTCGGATCGTCGGCTGCACGAGGGAGCGGATACCCGGCCGCGGCGAGGCGTCGCCCCAGCTCTCGAGCGGCGTGTGGTCGGGCAGCAGCAGATCCGCCACCTCGCTGGTCTCGTCGGCCAGGGGCGCGAAGGAGACGACCAGGTCCACCTGCTCGAGCGCCTCGCGGAAGCCCGCGGCCGCCGGCAGCGAGAAGACCGGGTTCGAGTCGTGGATCAACAGGCAGCCGACCCGGCCCGCCTTCATCTCGTCGATCAGCGCCAGCACGTCCTTCAGGCTCGAGGTCCGCTTGGCATCCTCGGCCGGATAGGTCATGGCGCCGCCCACGGCACCCAGCGCGGCGTTCAGCAGGAGTACTGCAGCCGAAGCCGCCACATTCCCGGTCGTCGACGCGGCGATGCCCGGCGGCAGGGCCACCGCCCGCTTCGCCGAGACGAGCTTCGCAACCAGCTCATCGAAGGTGCCCCGCTCGAGTCCCGCGGCCGCCAGGGCGCCCGCCACGTCGGCTCGGGCGAGAGCGGATCCGAGCCCAGCGACGCCCTTGCGATCCGCCACGGCGCGAGCCAACGCCAGCGCCAGAACGCCCTCGCTACCCGGCGCCGCCGGGATCCATTGGTCGGCGCTCGCGCCAGTGAGGGTCAGCCGCGGGGTGATCGCCACCAGCCTGGCGCCGCCATCCTCATGGGCGTGGAGATCGCGGCTCTCCACGAACTGGCGGGCGTGCTCGGTCGGAGAGTCACCCGTATCCAGGAAGTTGGATCCGAAATCGATCACGAGGTCTGCCGACGAGACGTCGAAGATCGGCGCCGCCGACACACCGAAGACCGCCTCACTCGCCGCGATGATCGAATCCCGGCCGAAGGGCTCGTAGGTGATGCGGCCGGCGATGCCCGTCGCAGTCACGAACTGATCGATCAGACCGTCGAGGGAGGGACCGACGGGAGCACCGAAGATCCAGGTCCGACTGGCCTCGCTGCCCAGCTTGGCGGCCAGCTTGTTCTTCGCATCGTCCCAGGAGATCGCCTGCAGCGAGCCGTCGGCTCCGCGACTGGCGGGTCTCTCGATGCGATCGGGATGATAGGTGCGTCCGATGCCGGCCTGGCCGCGGGCGCACAATCGCCCCTGGTTCACCGGATGCTCGGGATTACCCTCGAGCTTGATCGGACGGCCCTCGCGGGTCTTCACGTGGAGACCGCAGGCAGCCGAGCATTCCTGACAGGTCGACGCGTACACGACGGGAATCCCGGGCGTGATCTCCGCCGGCTGCTCTACGTAGCCGATCAGGTCGCTCGCGGGCTCGCAGCCCACCGTGGCTGCGGCGCCTGCGGAGAGGCCGACGATTTTCAGGAAGTCACGACGATCGAGATCGGGCATGCAGATTTCCTGACCCCTGGCAGCGGGTCCTCAGTGGGTCCTGGTACTAGCTAGTAGTGGCACTTCAGGCAGTCCTGGGACGCCTGCTGATTGTTCTGACGATGGCAGTCGATGCACCAGCCCATTTCGAGCTTCGCGACCGGCACGAGGTAGCCGATGTGCGTATCCGGCACGAGATACAGCTTGTCGAGCTCCTCGACGGGGCCGTGACAGGTATTGCAATCGACCCCGGCCTTGACGTGGCGATTGTGCCGGAACTGGACGTGCTCGGGCAGGCGGTGGATCTGCACCCACTCGATCGGCTCGCGCTCCTCCCAATGCTCCTTGAGGATCCGGATGCCCTCGATCTGGTCGTACTCGGCCGGGAACTGCGAGTGGCAGCCCATGCAGAGCTCGACCGAGGGCACGCCGGCTGCCTGGGACTCGTCCGTCCCGGAATGACAGTAGAAGCAGTCGATCTGGAACTCGCCCGCGTGATGCTTGTGGCTGAACGGGATCGGCTGGATCGGGCCAGGCGCTTCGGGATCCCAGGCCGCGACTGCGGACTGGCAGGCGTTGGCCGACGGCCATTGCTTGTCGAACTCCTCGGGGATCTCGATCTCGAGGCTGGGATCGTCTTCCTTGCGCGCGCGGAGTTCGTGGGCCTCGCATACGCTGGAGGCAACCAGCACCGGACCTCCCGCCGCTTCGGCCCGACCCGCCACCGGCGCCGGCCAACCCGACCAGAAGGCGAAGGCCGAGGCCCCCGCGAAGGTCAGCAGACCCAGGAAAATGCTGCTCTTCTCGGACTTGCTCTTGGCCATAAACGAGACGTGGCCCCTCGGCATTCGAGTTCGGCGCCCGAAGGCACCGAGGCTCGCTTGTAATGAACGACCGTATGCTGGAGGCGCGGCGCCTCCTCGCATACTACCCCTCTGCCGGGTCCATCCAACGCGGACGACCCCGCGTCCGATCACGACGCCGCCGACGCCGAAAATCATGCGCGCCGCTCGGGCGTCGTCGATCCGATCCGGACTCCGGCTCGAAGATCGAGGACGAACGACGAACCGATGAGGTGTCCGGTCAGGAACGCCTGCCCCGCCCGCGCGGCCTTGGGTACAACGGCCAAAAAACCACGTCAAGCGGATGCGCGGGAGTATGGGAGGCGGAAACGCCGCAAGCGCGCAGCGAATGGTTGCATCGAATCTTTCGGAGCCGACCCGCCGATCGGAGACCTGCGGCCTTTCGCTCCCGACGGCGCTTGCCCGATCGAGTTGATAATCTGCCGGGGCAGCGCCTCGCCTTCCGTCGCGTCCCGCGCCCGCGCGATGCACCGAGGCCCACAGACGGAGAGCCCGCGATGATCGATTTCGAGCCCACGGAGGATCAGGACCTCATCATCGAGACGGTGCGCCAGTTTGCCGAGAAGGAGATCCGTCCCGCGAGTCGGGAGACCGACGAGAGCGGCAGGCCACCGGCTGCGGTGGTCGACGCCGCACACCAGCTGGGGCTGATCGCCAACGGCCTGCCCGAAGCGCAGGGAGGCGG